>NZ_JBFTLU010000070.1:2960-31675 GCF_056396605.1 Pseudomonas sp. 05T35 | reverse complement strand
CATCAACGTACTGGCCAACGATACCGATGTCGACGACGGTCACCTGTTCACGCTGAACTCGGCCAGCGCGCCGGCAAACAAGGGCACGGCCAGCGTGGTCGGCAACCAGCTCGTCTTCAATCCGGGAGCCGACTTTGATCATCTGGCACAGGGCGTGGTCGAGCACGTGACGCTCACTTACCAGATGCAGGATGAACACGGCGCGCTCTCGAGCTCCACGGTGGACGTGACCATCACCGGCACCAACGACGTTCCGGTAGCAGTGGCCGATGTCGCTGCCGGCACGGAAAACCAGACCCTGACCATCAACGTACTGGCCAACGATACCGATGTCGACGACGGTCACCTGTTCACGCTGAACTCGGCCAGCGCGCCGGCAAACAAGGGCACGGCCAGCGTGGTCGGCAACCAGCTCGTATTCAATCCGGGAGCCGACTTTGATCATCTGGCGCAGGGCGTGGTCGAACACGTGACACTCAGTTACCAGATGCAGGACCAGTACGGGGCACTCTCGAGCTCCACGGTGGACGTGACCGTCACCGGCACCAACGACGCGCCGGTGGCAGTGGCCGATACAGCCGCCGGCACGGAAAACCAGACCCTGACCATCAACGTGCTGGCCAACGACACCGATGTCGATGACGGTCACGCGTTCACGCTGAACTCGGCCAGCGCGCCGGCAAACAAAGGCTCGGCCAGCGTGGTCGGCAACCAGCTGCTGTTCAACCCCGGAACTGACTTCGACCACCTGGCGCAGGGTGTGGTCGAACACGTGACACTCAGTTACCAGATGCAGGACCAGTACGGGGCACTCTCGAGTTCCACGGTGGACGTGACCATCACCGGTACCAACGATGCTCCGGTAATGACGGCAGGTGGTTCTCTGTCGTACACAGAGAACCAGGCAGCGACGGCGATCAACTCGGTGCTGACGGTCACCGATGTCGACAGTAGCAACCTAACGGGCGCTACGGTATCGATCACCAGCAACTTTGCCTCGGGTCAGGACGTACTCGGGTTCACCAACCAGAACGGCATCAGCGGCAGCTACAACGCAAGCACTGGCGTGCTGACACTAAGCGGGACGTCGTCGGTGGCGAACTATCAAGCCGCGCTACGTTCGGTGACCTACTCCGACACCAGCGACAACCCGTCGACGGCACCGCGCACGATTAGCTTCCAAGTGGATGACGGCTCTGCTGCTAACCACGCGAGCAACGTCGCAACGACGACCGTCACGGTGGCGGCAACCAATGACGCGCCGATAGTGGACTTGAATGGTGGCAGCGCGGGCAATGACGCAACGGCGAACTATCCAACAGGCACCTCGCAGTTATTGATTGCGCCGTTGGCGACGGTCACCGACGTCGACTCGCCGAATCTGTCGTCGATGACTGTCACGTTGACGAACGCTATGGACAGCAACAATTCGAACGTCAGGGAAATGCTCTCTCTGAACGCGTCAGCATCGACCGCCGCTACGGGGTTGACGGTGACCGGTGTTGCCAGTGGCACAAACAATGGGATCTATACACTGACGATCACTGGCTCGGCTAGCCAGGCCACCTACCAGACTATCCTCAAAGGCGTTCAGTACACTGACACCAAGACCGGAAGCCACAACGTTACCGACCGAATCGTGAACGTAGTGACCAACGATGGAGCGGCAAATAGCCTCTTGCACACAGTCACAATCCATGTGGCCGCTCCGGCTGGCGTAGCCGGCGAGGCAATCAACCTGGCACTGACCGATCCCACGCCCGACACCTCTGAGGTCATTACCTACAAGGTGAGCGGGGTTCCGATAAATTGGGTACTGAGTGCCGGAACCAGAAACGGTGACGGTAGTTGGACGATACAGACCAGCGACCCCTCCGCACTGACGGTCATGACGCCATCCACCTATGCCGGTGCGATGGAACTCACAGTAACTTACGGATGGACCAATGCGGACGGCAGTACAAGCAGTCATATCGTTTCCGACAACGTCGAAGCCTACGCCCCCGGCTCGCCGATCTTCGCCTTGTCAGCGGACGACAACCTCACTGCCTCCAGCGGTGCTGACCTGTTCGTGTTCGCTCAGCCGGTTGGCAACAACGTCATCCACAGCTTCGATACGGCAGCGGACAAAATCGACTTGATCGGCTTCACGGGCGTTACCGGCTTTGCTGACTTGAGCATCGCTCATGACGCAAACGGCAATGCGTTGATCAGCATGGGTTCCGGCCAGACGGTCACCCTGAAAGGTGTCGATGCGGCGGGCTTGAGCGAAGCGAACTTCCAGTTCGATGTGGATCCGCTCACCACCAATACCGGCACCATCAGCATTGCCAACGGGGCGATCATGCCGTTTGGTGGCAGCATCCATAACAGCGGCACCATCGAGCTCGGCTCCACCGGCACTGAGACCGACCTGGAAATCCTCTTCCGTGGCGCGACCTTGACCGGCGGCGGACATGTGCTGCTGTCCGACAGCGCGCACAACGTGATTTTCGGTGGCAGTGCCGACACCGTGCTGACCAACGTCGACAACCACATCTCCGGTGCCGGCCAACTCGGCGCAGGGCAAATGGTGCTGGTCAATGAGGGGCTGATCCAGGCCGACGGGCTGAACAGCCTGGTGCTCGACACCGGCTCCCACACCATAGTCAACAGCGGCGTGCTGGAATCCACGGGCATGGGGGGCATGACGGTGACCAGCGCAGTCGACAACTCCGGTCACCTGTGGGCCAATGGCGGCGACCTGCGCCTGCTGGCAGACGTAACCGGCAACGGCAGTGCCACAATCGATGGCGATGCCAGCCTGATCTTCGGCGGCGGCGCCCACGCGTCAGTCGCCTTCCACGGAGAAGGTGCGGGTACGCTGATCGTGGAGCACGCCGCGGATGCCAGCTCGCTGGTCGGCATTCTCGGACTCGAAAGCAATGACTCGCTGATGTTCGGCGATATTGCCTTCGGCGCCAACACCCAGCTCGGCTACAGCGCCAATGCCCTTGGCTCCGGCGGCCTGCTGACGGTGGACGACGGCGTGCATCGGGCCGAAATGAACCTGCTGGGGCACTACTCGGCGGCCGACTTCCATGTCACCGACGGCGGCGCAGCCGGCACCCTGGTCGATTACCACGGCGTATCCAGCGGTACACTGGTGGGCAGCATGGACATACTCAGCGGTGGCGCGGGAGCCGATGTGTTCGCCTACCTCAGCCCGAACGACGGCGGCGACACCATCCTCGACTACAACTTCGCGGAAGGTGACACGCTCGACCTCTCCGCGCTGCTCAAGGCCAACTTCGTTAGCGGCAGCAGCCAGGTGTCAGACTTCGTCCAACTGGCGAAGTCCGGCAGCGACATCACCGTGAAGGTGGATACCGATGGTGCAGCCAATGGTGCGCATTTCACTGATGTGGCGGTCCTTGCCAACGCTGGCACGGCCGGCACCGATCTTGTGCGTGCCTGGTTCGGGGATGCTGACCATACGCTGAAGACCTGACAGACTGGAGCTACCCGGGGGGGCAAACATTTGCCTCCCGGGCTGCCAGGCAAAGCCAAAGCATCGCCTACATCGGCGCTGGCGGTCCGATCAGCCGGCCCATGACACCGAACAGTCCCAGCGACCTGATTGCCTCCAGTTCCCCCTGCGTTTCTACCTGCTCGGCAATCAACGGTAAATCGATGCTGTTGGTCGCGCGGAAAATGGCTTCGATGAACAGGCGTTTGTCGCTTTGCTGGTCGATGGCGCGAATGTAGCTGCCGTCGATTTTCAGGTAGGCCAAACCGAGTTGGGTGAGGTTGCCGATCTGGCTGAAGCTGCCACCGAAGTGCTGCAGGCCGATCCCGTAGCCGGTGTTGTGCAGGCTCAGGCACAGTTGACGCAACTCTTCGGGGGGCGGCAGTTGGCGTTCGTCGAGTTCAAGGGTCAGCAAGGGGGCAAGACTGGGCAGGCCGTCGAGCATATCGAGGATCAGGCGCCGTTGCGTGGCATCGTGCAGGGTGCTGCCGGACACGCTCAGGGCCAGCGGCCAAGGGTGTTCGGCAAGGTAGTCGAGGGTGTGTTCGAGCATTGCCAGGTCGAACCGTGCCGACCAGCCCAGCCGTTCTATCCAGGGGAGAAAGTGCCCGGCGCAAATGGCTTTGCCCTGCGGATCGAGCAGACGCGCCAGCACCTTGTGGTGCAGCACCTGGCTGGTGTCGGCGCATTGCACCACGGGTTGGAAGTACAGCTGCATTTTGCCGTGAGTCAGGGCGTCATCGATCCAGGTGCGCCAGTCGTGCTGCGTCTGGTTCGGTGGGTTATCGGACTGCTGCAGATGCACCCACGGCCGTTCGGGATGCTGCTGGGCCTGAGTCAGTGCCTGATCGAGGCGCAGCAGAATGTCGGTGGAGGCTTCACCGGGTGTGTAGGCGACGACTCCCAGATGCGCCACCGGCATGCAGTCGCTGGCGCCGGTCAGGCGCAGATTTTCCAGGGTGGCGCTGATCTCTGCGGCCAGGCGCGCGGCGTCCTTGCTGTCCAGGCCAGGGGTCAGCAGGCTGAACTCACCGCCCCGATTGCGTGCGGCCAGCCAGGTATGGCGATCCGGCTGTTCAATCAGGCGTTTGAGTAACTGACCCACGGCGCTAATCAGCGCGTCGGTACGCTGGCCCCCCAGTCGCTGGTTGAGCCCGGTCAGGTCATTGATCCGCAGCATCAGCAGGTGTCCGGCGCTGCTCTGCTCGGTCACCAGCAACTGATCGGTGAGTTGTTCGTTGAGCAAACGGCGGTTGGCCAGCCCCGTAAGACTGTCCTGAAACGACTCGGCGCGCAGTTGTTCGCTTCGTGCGGCTTCTTCGGCAAACAGCCCTTTGAGCTTTTCGACCATTTGGTTCATCGCCAGCACCACGCGTTTGAGTTCCGGGGTTCTGGGCACCTTCGGCAGGCTGAGAAACTCGCGTTTGTTGATGGCTTCGGCCTGTTTGACCATGGCGTCGAGCGGGCGCAGTTGCCGACGCAGCAACCAGCCGCCGAACATTGCGCTGAGCAACCCGCACAGCAGTAACCAGACCAGGCTGCCGAGGGTACTGTCCCACAGTTTGCTCAGGACGAACTGTGGGTTGCTCACCACTTCAACGCGCGCGGCTTGCTCCCAACCACGCATCACCAACGCATCCCCGCCTTGCGGATGCAGGTTCACCAGATCGACGAACCAACCCGGTACGCGTTCGGTGGTGGCGACCGCGTTGCGCTCGACCAGGACGCGTTCGTCCTCGATATTGATGACCCGAATACTGGAAAAGTAGCCACTGTCGAAGACCGAGCTGACCATCAATTCAATCATCGCCAGGTCGTCGATCTGTGTGGTCAACGACAGCCCCAGTGCGGTGGCGGTGTCCTGGGCATGGGAGCGCAATTGGCTGAGTATCTGTGCACGCGAGCTTTCCAGGCCGACAAAGAAACTGCCGCTGAAGGCGACCAGCAAGAACAGGCAGATGGCCAAAAACAACTGTTTGAGTAGCGACATGAGACGCTCCGGAGCGTTGACCTTCCTGGACGACGGGATATGTCTGGCCGCAGACGTGCAGATGCCTGGAGTTTAGGCGCTGTTTTGCAGGAGGCAGGGCAGATTGTCGGGGGGGCGGGGGGATAGATGAGCTTATGTGGCGAGGCGTATTCAGGGTTTGATCAGGGTTTTCTGCCGCAGGATATACACCGTCACCAGCACTGCGCTGGTCAGCATGAAGCCACGTGCCCAGGGCAGTGGGACGAGGATGCAGGACAGGCCGATGCTCAGCCACATCAGGCCAATGGCGTAGACCTTGCCCTTGAGCGGAATGCCGTTGCCGTCCAGATAGTCGCGAATCCAGGGGCCGAGTTGTGGATGCTCGACCAGCCATTGATAAAAGCGCGGTGAACTGCGGGCGAAACAGGCGGCTGCCAACAGCAGGAAAGGGGTGGTGGGCAGTACAGGCAGGAAGATCCCGATCACCCCCAACGCTACGCTCAGCCAGCCGATGGCCAGCAGCACGTAGCGCAGGATCAGGGGGCGTTTGCCTATGGGTTCAGCCACAGGCAACGACTTAGTGGTGACGAGGCTTGAGAATCGCCGGTTTTTCGTCTGGCGCGTTGCACAGCAGGTACAGCGCGGTCAGGGCTTCCGGGATCTGCACGATCATGTCGTCCATCAGGTTGGCGTCGGCCGCGATGTCGGAGAACTCCGGCTGTTCGTCGAACAGGCCGGAACCGACCATGATCGGCAGCAGCATTTCGCTGACTTCGTCTTCGGCGGTCTCGAACCAGGCTTCTTCACGCAGGAATACGCCTTCCATGAAGCCGATGCACCAGCCGCGCAGGTCGGAATCATCCGGCTCTTCGCCCAGGTCCAGGTCGCATGGCAGCTCGAACTCTTCATCGGAGGCCAGTTGGCGAGCGATATGAGCCTTGAGGGCAATCAGGGTCGATTCGATTTCTGCACGCTCGGCGTCGTCGCGATAATGCGGCTCTTCGGCGAACAGCGCGTCGATCCACTCACGATCAGGCACCGTCTCGGAACAGATCGACAGGGCTGTCAGATAGCCGTGGGCGGCCACATAGTCCAGCGCCTCGTCATGCAGCTCGTCGGCGTCGAGGAAGGCTTGCAGGCGGGTTAGTTGCTCAGCGAAGGACATTGAAGGACTACCTTGGGAATATACGATGCCCAATTCTAGGCGTTCTTGAGCGGTCCGGCCAGCCGCACGGCAGATTTGCCCGCATTCCAGACCAGTCTAGTCCCGATCCGTAGCAGCTGCCGAGCCCGCGAGGCAGCTGCTACAAGGGGGATTTGTTGATCTGGGCGGGGAGGCTATTC
The DNA here is from genome assembly GCF_056396605.1 of Pseudomonas sp. 05T35. Classification (NCBI taxonomy): domain Bacteria; kingdom Pseudomonadati; phylum Pseudomonadota; class Gammaproteobacteria; order Pseudomonadales; family Pseudomonadaceae; genus Pseudomonas; species Pseudomonas sp. 05T35. The sequence continues at coordinate 24,854 of NZ_JBFTLU010000070.1, read as the reverse complement.
GTCAGTGACGCCCTTTGCCCGGTATCGCTCGGGTATACTCGCGCGTTTTGCAAAGCCCTGCAGGTGTCGCGACGGTCCAGGACAAATCCGCTTACGGATCTGTCCGTGAACAATGCGGTTTTTTGATCCAGCCTGCACACAGGGATATTCAGCACCATTTGGAGTTTTTCATGCTCGAACAGGCTCAGCGCGTCCTCAAGGACATCTTCGGCTACGACAGTTTTCGTGGCCGCCAGGGTGCCATCATTGAGCGCGTGGCCAGCGGCGGTGACGCTCTGGTGCTGATGCCGACCGGTGGCGGCAAGTCGCTGTGCTTCCAGGTCCCGGCACTGTTGCGTGATGGCCTGGCGGTGGTGGTTTCACCGCTGATTGCCTTGATGGACGATCAGGTCGCGACCCTCGAAGAACTCGGCGTGGCCGCGGCGGCGCTCAATTCGACCTTGAGTGCCGAGCAACAGCGCGATCTGGCGGCGCGGATCAAGCGCGGTGAAGTGAAGATGCTGTATCTGGCGCCTGAGCGCCTGGTTCAGCCACGGATGCTGGCGTTCCTGCAAAGTCTTGAAATCGCTCTGTTTGCCATCGACGAAGCTCACTGCGTATCGCAATGGGGGCACGATTTCCGCCGGGAATACCTGCAATTGGGCCAATTGGCGGAGCTGTTCCCCAACGTCCCGCGCATCGCCCTGACTGCCACGGCCGACAAGCGCACCCGGGAAGAAATCGTCGAGCGCCTGCACCTGCAGAACGCCGAGCGCTTTCTGTCGAGTTTCGATCGGCCGAACATTTTCTACCGCATCGTGCCCAAGGAGCAGCCGCGCAAGCAGTTGCTGGCGTTTTTGGCTGAACGGCGCAGTGATGCCGGCATCGTCTATTGCCTGTCGCGCAAGAAGGTCGACGAAGTAGCGGTGTTCCTCAGCGAGCAAGGTTTCCCGGCGTTGCCGTACCACGCTGGCCTGCCCAACGATACGCGGGCCCACCACCAGAAGCGCTTTCTCAACGAGGAAGGCCTGATCATGGTCGCCACCGTGGCGTTCGGCATGGGCATCGACAAACCCAACGTGCGCTTTGTCGCGCATCTGGACTTGCCGAAATCCCTTGAGGCCTATTACCAGGAAACCGGTCGGGGTGGCCGTGACGGTCTACCGGCAGATGCCTGGATGGCTTACGGCCTGCAAGACGTGGTGATGCTCAAGCAGATGCTGCAAAACTCCGAAGGCGATGAGCGCCACAAGCGTCTGGAGCAGCACAAGCTCGACGCCATGCTCTCGCTCTGCGAAGAAACCCGCTGCCGCCGTCAGACGCTTCTGGCCTACTTCGACGAAGACATGCCGCAGCCCTGTGGGCATTGCGACAACTGTGTCGACGGTGTGCAGACCTGGGACGCCACCGAACCGGCCCGTCAGGCACTGTCGGCAATCTACCGTACTGGCCAGCGCTACGGCGTCGGACATCTGGTGGATGTGTTGCTGGGCAAGGACAACGAAAAGGTCCGTAGCTTCGGCCATCAGCATCTGTCGGTGTACGGTGTCGGCAAGGCGCGGGCTGAAGGCGAATGGCGTTCATTGTTCCGACAGCTGGTAGCGCGCGGTCTGGCGGACATCGATCTGGAAGGTTACGGCGGCCTGCGTTTAAGCGACAGCTGCCGACCGCTGCTCAAAGGTGAAGTGACCCTGGAGCTGCGCCGCGACCTCAAACCGCAAACCACCGCGAAAAGCAGCAGCACCAGCCAGGCCAGCCAGTTGGTGCGAGGCGAAGAACGCGAGCAGTGGGAAGCCTTGCGCGCCCTGCGCCGCAAGCTCGCCGGAGAGCATGGCGTGCCGCCGTACGTCATCTTCCCCGATTCGACCTTGCTCGAAATGCTCCGCAGCCAGCCAAGCTCCCTGCCGGAAATGGCCAAGGTCAGTGGCGTCGGTGCGCGCAAGCTGGAGCGCTATGGCGAGGCCTTCCTCGAAGTGCTGGGCGGCCAGGCCGAGGCCCCGAAAGTGGTTGCCGACCTGCGTCACGAGTTGATCACACTGGCGCGCGCCGGCATGACGCCGATGCAGATTGCCGGTCAGTTGCAGTGTTCGGAAAAGAACGTGTACACGATGCTCGCCGAGGCCATCGGCAAGCAGCAACTGTCGCTGGAGCAGGCACTGGACCTTCCGGAAGACCTGATGGGTGAAGTCCAGGACGCATTCCTGGACGGCGAGGGCGAGCTGCCGCCGGTGTCGGAGATTTCCGCGTTGTTTGCCGGTCGTGTTCCCGAGGGCGTTTTGTACTGTGTAAGAGCGGCATTGCAGTCGGAGTTTGAAATTTAAGTGTCGAAGATCAAGATGTAACGATTCAGTACAGACCGAGCCTTGCCTAGAGTCGAGGGCCATGCTTAGCTGACTAATAATTAGTTTCAGCCTATTTCAGTCTAACCATGAGTTTTTTATGCCGTTAACCGATCAACACCGTTTTGGCATGCAGTTGGCGCAGATGTCTCGCGGCTGGCGCGCCGAACTGGATCGCCGTCTTGCCGGCCTTGGCCTGTCCCAGGCCCGCTGGCTGGTGCTGTTGCACCTGGCGCGTTTCGAAGAAGCCCCCACTCAGCGTGAGTTGGCACAAAGCGTCGGTGTTGAAGGACCGACACTGGCGCGCCTGCTCGATAGCCTGGAAACCCAAGGCCTGGTGCAGCGTCAGGCGGTGGCGGAAGACCGCCGGGCGAAAAAGATCGTGCTGTGCGCGCCCGCCCGTCCCTTGATCGAACAAATTGAAACCATTGCCGCCGAGTTGCGCCATGAGCTGTTTGAGGGTGTCAACGAGGAAGATATGCGGGTGTGTATGCGGGTCCATGGGCACATTCTGGCCAATCTGGAAAAATCTTGAGGCATAACCACACCGCAGACTTTTGAGAACTGGCACAGAGCAGACTATAAGAACTACCAGGCAATAACGTGTTCGTACTGGACGAAACCGGTCAATGAACCGTTCCTGAATTTTCTGGTGCAGGCGAACCAGCCCAATGGGCATTTGTTGCGCGAATACACGGTGCTGATCGATCCACCGGGTTCACCGGGGATCGTACCGGCGAGTGATGTCGAGCCGGCCCCGACGATCAGCCAGCAACCCACTGCCACCGCACCCGTCAAAACGCCTGCTGCCCCCCCGGTGAGCACGGCGCCTGCGGCTACCGACCCGACTTCCGAGCTGCTGGCAGCCAGCGTCCTGGAAAACCAGCAACTGAAACAAACGGTCGATCAGTTGAACACCCGGCTACAAGCCCAGGATGAGCAGATCGCCAGCCAGCGCAAGCAAGTCAGCGATCTGCAAACCGAGTTGGCCGAAGCCAAAAAAACCTTGCCCGCCCCCGTCATTCCTGTCGCGCCAGTTCCGGTGCCCGCAGCCGCCGTGGATGAGACGAGCAGTGGTTGGGCGTTGTGGCTGATCGGCGGTCTGTTGGTGCTTGGCGTGCTGTTGCTGCTGGGCTTGTTTGCGCTCCGTCAGCGGCGGGTACAGGCTGTATCGGAACCCGCGCCGCGACATGAGCCGGTGGTCAGTCGGGGAGCGCCCGATAGTGCGCAGAAACCATCGATTGAGCTTTCTACGACACAGGTCACCCCTGTGAACCGTGAAGCGGCTCAGGGGGCAGAAGTGCTTGAGGGCGTCGGTATCTACCTGACCTATGACCGCTTCGCCGAGGCAGTCAGTCTGTTGCGCGAAGCCTTGCTCAAAGAGCCGCAGCGCAGCGATTTGAACCTGAAGTTGTTGGAGGTGCTGGGGCTGCAGGGCGACAGCGCAGCGTATTCGGACCACGAAAACAGCTTGCTTGAAGCGGGTTACAGCGCCGAGGTGCTGGAGCAGATTCGCGCACGTTCGCCGAAACTGACCAGTGCACAATCGTCGGCGACACTTGAGTCGACGGCTGAACCTGCGGCCTCGCTACGGGATGAGTTCCAGCTGAATCTGGATGACCTGTCGATGGACTCGAGCTGGGACCTGGCCAGTCCGTCCGACACAACAGCGGCAATGGCTAACCCCATGGATCAGCTGGAACCGCTGGAACCGCTGGACGATGGCTTTCCAGATCATTTCGCCGATGCATCACCGCCCCTGGAGCTCGAGCCGTTGTCGGGCGAATTCGCGGTACCGGCGCACGACGAGAATCACCCCGGCAAACTGGAAGAAGCGCAGAACTGCATCGACGACGGTGATCTGGACAGCGCCATTGCGCTATTGAACGAGCTACTCAAGGACAGTGATGAATCCTTGAAGCAAACTGCCCGCAACCTGTTGGCCAGTATTCGCTGAGCTCCTGTGGGAGCATGGCTTGCCAGCGATGGCGTCCGTGAGATCGCTATCGCCAGCGAGCTGGGCTCCTACAGGTCTTGCGCAGCCATCAATTTGCGCCATACCTGCGATCAGAACGTCTGCCCAAGGTTCAGGTAAATCGCTCTCTGATCGTCGTCATTGAAGCCATAGCTGAAGTTCAGCGGCCCCAAAGGCGTGTCGAAACCGAGGAATACACTGGCAGCGTTGATGTAGCCGCTGTCGAATTCGTTGTCGTTGTTCCAGGCGCGGCCACGTTCCAGCGACGCTCCGATGTACAGCGGGAAGTCCAGCGGCAGATAAGCCCGCGGCGTCAGGCGACGGTAATACACCGCGCGGGCCAGGCTGATGTTCTGGCCGGAAATCGAGTCCTGCCGGAAGCCCGACAGTTGTCGCGCCCCTCCGAGCACGAAGCTCGAGGTCACCACGTCGGTCTGATCCAGGGTGCGCCCGTAGCGACCGCCAAGGATGAAGGTGTCCGGGCCGCTGCTCAGTGCCTTGTCCAGTTTGAATTCCCATTGACGGTAGCGTTTGTCTGAACCCAGCGTCGGTTCGAATTCGCGGAATGCCAGGCCAATGTCTTCGCCCGTATGAGGGAAGTACACATTGTCCAGCGAGTCGAACGAATACTTGAGCTGGTAAAACCCCTCGCTGAAGCTTTCGCTGGGCAGGCTTTGGTCACCAATCCGCACGTTTGCCTTGCCCCACGCCTCACCGATACCGAAACGGATTTCGCCGCTGTTGCCGATTTGTCGCCCGACATTCAAACCGAAGCCATAACGCTCAAGGCGATATTCGGCCACCGGGTCGTTGTCCAGGATGGCCTCGACGTTCCGCGATTCGAACGCCGCATACGGTGCGACAAAGTAGCGAGAGCCGACGTCCAGTGGCTGGTAGAACTCGGTGTAGAGTTCCTGCCGATCACCAATCTGCGCTCGTGTCAGCCATTCCGCACCGAGGCGGTTGATGGCGTTCATTCGGTAACTGGCGCCAATGTTGAAGGCGCTGTCACCGCGCATATCGTCAGACAGGTTCAACCCAAGGCGCAGGTAGTCGGTACCGCTGCGTTTGCCGCGAGCACTGATCACCAGCGTGTGGTTCTGGCCTTTGTGGACCACGCGGTACTGCACCTGTTCGAAGTAGTCCAGGCCGTACAGGGTGCCCATGTCGGTCTGCAAACGCTCCAGGTCCAGCGGTTCGCCGATGATCTGGCGAATGTAGTAGCGGATCACGTCGTCGCCGATCTTCGAGTCATTTTCGACCTTGATCGCAGTGATGATCGGCGTGCGCTGACCGGGAGCGCGAGCGGCGGTCAGTTCACCGTCCACCGGCTCGGCGGGACGCAGGCGTGCCAGCCGGGCATCGAGGATACGGGTGGCGCGATAACCGGCATCGATCATTTCCTGGGCCTTGCCGAAATCGGTGGCACCGAAACTGGCCAGTGGCGGCTGGATCAGCACATCGTCCTTGCGCAGCTCCGCGAGCTGCTCCTGGGAATTGCGGCGAGTCATGAGGGTGATTGACTGGTTCAGCACGTCGACCACGGTTGTCAGTTGTTTACGGCTGCGTAACGGGGTGCCGATATCGACCACGATGGCGACGTCGACGCCCATCTCGCGGGCCACGTCCAACGGAATGTTGTCGGTCATGCCGCCGTCCACCAGCAGCCGGCCATTGAGTTCGACCGGGGCGAACACGGCGGGGATCGACATGCTGGCGCGGATCACCTGGGGCAGGTGGCCTTTGCTGAAGACCACTTTTTCGCCGCTGGCAATGTCGGTTGCGACGGCGCGGAAAGGGATCGGCAGTTTGTCGAAATCCCGGGTGTCACTGGCGTGAGCGAGCAGGCTTTCGAGCAACAACGCCAGGTTCTGCCCCTGAATGACTCCCAGCGGCAGGCCGAGGCTGCCGTCGTCGCGAAAGCTCAGTTTCTGCTTGACCAGGAAGTCGCGGTCGTCTTGTTTGCGTCGGAACGGCACGTCAGCACGTTGCGGCGCATCGGACAGGGCCTGTTGCCAGTCGATGCCCAACGCGAGCTTTTCCAGTTCGTCGATCTTGTAGCCCGAGGCGTACAACCCGCCAATGACCGCACCCATGCTGGTGCCGGCAATCGCATCAATCTTGATGCCTTGCTCTTCCAGCGCCTTGAGCACACCAATATGCGCCAGCCCACGCGCCGCGCCCCCCGACAGCACCAGTCCGACTTTCGGTCGGGGTGTTTCAGCGGCATACGCGAACAATGGGAGCACACACAGCAACAGGCAGGACAGCAGACGGCGCATCGGGAGTCTCGGGCGAGCGGCAAAGGCGGCTATTATAGCGGCGCCATCGAGCTCAGGAGTCCAGCACGCCATGACCACACACAAACCGGAAGTCGTCATCACTTACTGCACGCAATGCCAGTGGCTGTTGCGCGCCGCCTGGCTGGCCCAGGAGCTGCTCAGTACCTTCGGTGACGACCTGGGTAAAGTTTCTCTGGTGCCGGGAACCGGCGGGGTGTTTTTCATTACCTGCGACGGCGTGCAGATATGGGAGCGCAAGGCCGAGGGTGGCTTCCCGGAAGCCAAGGTGCTCAAGCAGCGGGTTCGCGATCAGATCGACCCGGATCGCGATTTGGGCCACAACGACAGAACTCAGTGAGACGCTGCTTCGGCCGCCACGTTTTTCTTGCTTGAGCTGCCAGACAGGCTGCTGGACACCACGATCGCGATGATGATCAGCGCACCGCCAATCAACATCCGCAGTGTCGGATTCTCATCGAACAGCAGCCAGGCGACGGTGATGCCATAAACCGGCTCCAGTGCAAACACCACCGCGGCGGTACGGGCCTTGATCACCGCCAGGCTGGCAACGAACAGGCTGTGGGCGACGCCGGTGCAGAACACCCCGAGCAGACCGATCCATAGCCAGTCGATGGCGCGCACCTCACTCAAGCCTGGTGCCGCCACCGGCAGCAGACAGAGTGCGACCACTACGTTCTGACACAGCGCTGCCTGCACGGCGGGTATCCGCCCGGAGCTGGCACGGTTGGTCAGCGACAGCAAGGCGAACAGTAGGCCCGAGCCCACGGCCCAGAGCAGGCCGCTGGTGGCTTCACTGGCGAGGTCGAAATCCGGGGTAACCAACACCAGGCCGACGCTCACCAGCGTCACTAGGAGTATTTCATTGGCACGGATTCGCTCGCGGAAGATCAGGCCTTCGAGGATCACTGTGAACGCCGGGAAACTGGCAAAGCCCAGGGTCGCAATCGCCACGCCGGCGACTTTCACTGCAATGAAAAAGCTTACCCAATGCCCGGCCAGCAACAGACCGCTGAGCAACAGGCGACGCCAGTCCACCGCTTCGAGTTTCTGCCAGCCGGTGTTGCTGGCGAAACGGGCAAAGAATGCCAGCGCGATCACTGCGAATGCCGCACGGCCAAAGACAATGATGGCAGGGGAGGCCGCGGCGAGTTTGCCGAACACACCCGTCAGGCCAAACATCAATGCGCCGATATGCAGGGCGCCAAGGGCGGTACGCGGAGTCATTTCAATCCTTAATCCATAGAAACAATGACGACATTGAACCGCGTGACGGCCTGATCTGTCTGTCGTCAGACTCGCGTTTTTTATCGCCAGCCTAGCGCTTGTTCGCTGTACGACGCAGCGTGCCCGGCGAGGCGCCGAACTCGCGCATTACCGCTGCGGCGAATGCGCTCTGTGAGCCATAGCCGACACGGCAGGCCACTTCGCCGATGGGCAGCGCGGATTCACGCAGCAACTTCACCGCGATGTGCAGGCGGCGACTGCGGATGTAATCCATCGGCGTCTGTCCGCATTCAGCGACAAAGCGTGCGTGCAGACGTGCGCTGGACAGCCCGGCGACGCGCGCCAGATCGGCGACTTGCAGCGGATAGGCGGCGTATTGGTCGATGTGCGCATTGAGCGCGGCGTAAGGCAGGCGGCGCCCGGCGATGCTGCTCGGCGCGGCGTTGTTGAGGCTGGCGAGCAACAACACGGCGCCTTGCTGGGCGATCAGCGGGTCTGCGACCGGGCTGCTCGCCAGCCAGCTCACCAGCTGGCTTTGCCCGGCATCCAGCGGCAAGCGTCCGGGGTTGTCGAGCAAGCGCCGACTGGCCTCGGCATGCTCGCCCAATGATTGCGAAACCCATTGATCGCTCGGCACATCGAGCACCAGGCAGCGGCTGCCATTCGGGCTGCCGCAAGCGTGATGAGCGCCTGACGGTACGACTACAAAACTCTGCTGCACCACCTGGCTGCCATGACCGCCGACCTCGAAGTCGAGCGCACCCGATAGACCGAACACCAGTTGCGCGTGGTCATGGCTGTGGACGATCAGGTCGTGGGTGTACTGGCGTAGCGTGAGGATCGGTCTCATCGCAGTCTCCTGGGCAGACTCGCAGTCTACACCGGCCGCGCCTGGGTTCGGGCTGTCATCAGACTGCCGTATTTGTGTCATGGGCTATTAATCGCTGCGGTGCAAGCTTGCGGAAAATCCCGCAGAGGTTGTCCATGACCAGCGCCGAACGTGCCAAACCCAGCCTTAAACAACGCGTGCGTACCTTGTGGATTTCCGATGTGCACCTCGGCACCCGGGATTGCCAGGCCGAGCATTTGTCGCAGTTTCTCAAGGGCTATCAGGCTGACAAGATCTATCTGGTCGGCGACATCATCGATGGCTGGAAGCTGCGCAGCGGCATGTACTGGCCGCAGGCTCACACCAACGTCATTCGCCGTTTGCTGACCATGAGCAAGCGCGGCACCGAGGTGATTTACGTCACCGGCAACCACGATGAGTTTCTGCGGCGTTATTCGAAGCTGATCCTGGGCAATATTCAACTGGTGGACGAGGCGGTCCACGTCACCGCGGATGGCCGGCACCTGTTGGTGATTCACGGCGATCAGTTCGATGTGATCACCCGTTATCACCGCTGGCTGGCGTTTCTTGGCGACTCGGCCTACGAGTTCACCCTGACCCTCAACCGCTGGCTCAATCACTGGCGTGCTCGCTACGGCTACGGTTACTGGTCGTTGTCGGCGTACCTCAAGCACAAAGTCAAAACCGCGGTCAGCTTCATTAGCGACTTCGAAGAGGCCATCGCCCACGAGTGTGTCAAACGCGAGCTGCACGGGGTGGTTTGCGGGCACATCCACCATGCGGAAATCCGCAAGGTCGGCGAGGTGGACTACCTCAATTGCGGAGATTGGGTAGAGTCGTGCACGGCCTTGATCGAGCATTGGGATGGCTCGATCGAGTTGTATCGGTTGGCGGATGCACAGGCGCGAGAGGCACAGCTCAAGGCTGTGAAGGTTGCAGAACCGGCGTAAGTCGCGAAGTGTTTGCTGTCAGGTCTGGACCTGTTGCGACAGTAGCAGCTGCCGAGCCTGCGTGGCTGTGTTGGAGGACGTATTCCTCGCAATTCCTGTATACGCGGGTTACCTGACTCAACGACTGCTTCGCAGCCGAACGCAGCCTCGCAGGCTCGGCAGCTGCTACGGAAGTAGTCCTGCGGCGTATTTCAGCGTTGTATGGATACCCAAACCGGTTCCGAGGAGATTCAGACCGGTGCGTGTTCTTCCATCGCTGCCATGTAGATCGAATTTTTCGGTCGGGCAAACAGGCGTTCCATCATCGGTTCGAAAAAACTCAGCGGCAGGCTCTCGTAGTCCGGATCAAAGGCCGCAGCGTCATACCTGGCGCAGAACTCGATGGTTTGCCGGTACTGCGGGTGTTCGCGAAATTGCTCGCGCAGGTGCCGGTCCATGCCCAGGTAATGGAAGAAGTAATAGCCCTGGAAAATCCCGTGCTTTTCTACCATCCACAGGTTTTCAGGGCTGACGAAAGGCTTGAGGATCGCCGCCGCAATGTCCGGGTGGTTGTAGGAGCCAAGGGTATCGCCAATGTCGTGGAGCAGCGCACACACCACGTATTCCTCATCCCGGCCATCGCGCCAGGCACGGGTGGCGGTTTGCAGTGAGTGGGTCAGCCGATCGACCGGGAAACCGCCAAAATCACCCTCCAGTAGTTTCAGGTGCGCCACAATCCGTGTCGGTAGTTGTTTGGCGTAGGCACTGAAGTCTGCGGCGATGATCGCCCAGTCTTCCTGCGTACCTTCCTTCATATGGGTGAAACGGGCGTGCGCATTCATCAGCTATCCTCTTATTGTTTTCGAAGGGACGTCGTGCAGTGTAGAGCTTGGATCCAATGCTGCACTGGCCATGTGGGACGGCTTGATGGCCCGGCGAGCCTAGAAAGGCACTTTGCCGAGGATCATGTCGCGATACATGACGAAGTCGCCGAGCAGGCTGTAAAGCGGATGCTGGAATGTCGCCGGCCGGTTCTTTTCAAAGAAAAAGTGTCCGACCCAGGCGAAGCTGTAGCCGGCCAGGGGCAGGGCCAGCAAAAATAGCCAGGCACCTTTGCCGATAGCGAAGGCCAGGATGAAAATCACCAGGCTGGTGCCGACAAAGTGCAGGCGTCGGCAGATACTGTTGCTGTGTTCGCTGAGGTAATACGGGTAAAACTCGGCGAAGCTGCTGAAACGTTTGATGTTTTCCACGACTGCGATCTCTGTGGTTATTGCGCTGCTGAGCGGATGTTCTGCGGGCAGCTTATTTAAGTCTAGAGTCATCAGTGGCAACAGCCAGTGACCTTGGGCGCCACTTTAGTATCCTTCTGAAATTGGCCGTGATACGCGCACATCAAGTAAGAAAACGCCATGAGCGAACGAACGACTTCTGCAAGCTGGGCGATGGGGATTGTCAAGGCACTGGAGATGGACGGCCTGGATTGCCGGGTCTTGTTCACACAGTTGGGGCTCGACTATGCGGCGCTGGATGATCCGGATGCGCGCTTTCCTCAAGATTCGATGACACGGCTCTGGCAGCGCGCGGTAGAGCTGTCCGGCAACCCGGCGATCGGTCTGAACATGGGCAAGTTGGTCCGCCCGGCATCGTTTCATGTGGTCGGTTATGCGTTGATGTCCAGCCAGACCCTGGCGGAAGGCTTTCAGCGCCTGGTGCGTTATCAGCGGATCATTGCTGAAAGCGCCGACCTGAGTTTTCGCCTGTTACCCGAAGGTTATGCACTGATTCTGACGGTGCATGGCGACCATCTGCCACCCACCCGACAAAGTGCCGAAGCATCGCTAGCCTGCGCGCTGAGCCTGTGTGGCTGGCTGACCGGGCGCACCTTGCAGCCACGCAAAGTGCTGATGCAGGGCGATCAACCCAAAGACCTCGAACCCTATAAAAAAGCCTTTCATGCACCGCTGGAGTTCAGCGCGCCTTATGACGCACTGATTTTCGAACAAGCAGACATGGACACGCCGTTGCCGACTGCCAACGAGGCCATGGCGTTGTTGCATGACCGGTTTGCCGGCGAATACCTGGCGCGGTTTTCTGAAAGCCGGGTCACCCACAAGGCACGGCAAGTGCTCTGTCGCCTGCTGCCGCAAGGCGAGCCCAAGCGCGACACGGTGGCGCAAACCCTGCACTTGTCCCAGCGCACCTTGCAGCGACGCCTGCAGGAAGAGGGCACGAGTTTTCAGACGCTGCTCGACGACACGCGCCGTGAGTTGGCCGAGCAGTACCTGGCGCAACCGAACATGACCCTGCTGGAAATTGCCTACCTGTTGGGGTTCGCCGATCCGAGCAATTTCTTCCGGGCTTTTCGGCGCTGGTTCGATACCACACCCGGCGAATACCGGATGCGGTTGATGGACGTGCCCAAAGCACTCAGTGACGCCAAAATGCCGGGATGCACAGTACAAACACGGTGATGATCTCCAGTCGCCCGAGCAACATGCCGAGGGACAGAATCCACTTGGCGGCGTCGGGCAGGCTGGCGAAGTTACCGGACGGTCCGATGGTTTCACCCAGTCCCGGACCCACTCCGGAAACCGTGCTGGCGGCGCCGGTCAAGGCTGTCATCCAGTCCACGCCCAGCAGCGACAGCGCCAGGGCGATGGCGCAAATGGTGATCGCAAAGAAGAACGAAAACGTCAGGATCGAGCGCACGATTTCTTCGTCGAGACGATGACCGTTGTACTTCTGCTTGATCACCGCACGCGGGTGGATCAGTTGATTGAGGTTGGCCTTGAGCAGGATAAAGGCCACCTGGAAACGGAAGATCTTGATCCCGCCAGCGGTCGACCCCGAGCAACCACCGACAAAGCCCAGGTAGAAGAACAGCATCAGTGAGAAGTTTCCCCACAAGCTGTAGTCCCCCAGCGCAAAACCGGTGGTGGTGACCACCGAGGTGACGTTCAGCGCGACATGGCGCAGTGCGTCCAGCCAATGCAGGTCGGTGGTCCACCAATACCAGGTGCCAAGTACCAGCCAGGTCACCAGCAGCATGCCGAGCAATCCCTGCACTTGCTGATCCTTGATCAACGCCCGCCGATTGCCGCGCAAGGTCGCCACGTACAAGGTAAATGGCAGGCTGCCGAGAATCATGATTACTACCGCGACCCAGTGCACGGCCGGTTGCGTCCACTTGGCCAGGGACTGGTCGGAGGTGGAGAAGCCGCCGGTGGATATTGCCGACATCGCATGGTTAACCGCATCGAACGGGCTCATGCCCGCCCACCAGAACGCCAGGCTGCCGAGGATGGTGATGCCGACGTAGGCGGCGACGATCAGCCGGGCCACCATGTGCGAACGCGGCATGACTTTTTCGGAACGGTCCGACGATTCGGTCTGAAACAGCCGCATGCCGCCGATGCGTAGCAGTGGCAGAATCGCGACCGCCATGCCGATAAAGCCGATACCACCCAGCCAGTGCAGTAACGAACGCCACATCAGGATCCCCGGAGACATGCTGTCCAGGCCGCTGAGCACAGTAGAACCGGTGGCGGTGATGCCCGACATGCTTTCGAAAAACGAGTCGGTGTAACTGATGCGCTGAGTCAGCAGGAACGGCAATGCCGCGAATATGCAGACCACTACCCAGCTCGACACGGTGAGCAGGTACATGTCCCGCGGGCGCAGGTGTATATGCTCGGGTCGCCCGGGGATGACCAGCGCCAGACCGGCGACAAAGGTAATCGTGCTGGCCCAGAGGAACGACGGCAGGTCGCTGGTGCGGTCGTAAATCAGCAGGGTTGCCATCGGCACAACCATGCTGATGGCCAGGGTGATCAGGAAGATGCCGATGATGAAACCAATAATCCGTAAGGTCGGCAACGCCATGAGGTCCGCTCGGGCTGATAGGGAAGGGCGCCATTCTACCTGCGAGGCAGGGCATGTAAACCGGCACCCCGGCGGCAGTTGCCGCTAGAATAGCCAGACATTTTTTTCAGGAGGTGGCCGATGCAGGCTCTCGACGCTTTGCTCAACCGTGTATCCGTTCCGCGTTTGCTCGACCCGGCGCCCACTGCTGCACAACGGGAAGTGTTGTTTTCCGCAGCCATGCGCGCGCCGGATCACGGGCATTTGCAGCCGTGGCGTTTCCTGACGGTCGAAGGCGCGGCGCGCGAGCAATTGGGCGAGATACTGGCTGAGGCTGCACGCCTGCAAGACGCCGATGTGCCTCAGGCCCTGGTGGACAAGGCGCGCAACGGCCCGCTGCGTGCGCCGTTGGTGGTCGTTGTAGTGGCGCGCGTTCAAGACCACGTCAAAGTGCCAAAGTCCGAGCAGTTGCTGGCGGCAGGTTGTGCGGCACACGCTATCTTGCTGGCGGCTTACGCTCAGGGGATCGGCGCAGTGTGGCGTACCGGCGAACTGGTCTATTCGGCGCATGTGGCCCAGGGGTTGGGCCTGGCCGAAGGTGAAGAAGTGATTGCATTCCTTTACCTGGGCACGCCGCAGAACGAACCGCGGGTGGCCGGGAAAGTCGATCTCGCCGAGTTTGTCGGCGCCTGGCCTGCCAAGCCCTGAATCATTGGCAGATTGATTTAATGTGGGAGCGAGCCGGCTCCGGGCGGCGATCCGACGATAAGCCGGCACATTCAACATAGATGTGACTGTCAGGCCGCTATCGCGAGCAGGCTCGCTCCCACAGGTTTTTAGGGTTGTACGGTCGCGCCGGGTTCTAATGGCAACTCCAGGCTGGCAATGAATCCGCCTTCCGGGTGATTGGCCAGAATCAGGCTACCGCCGTGGCGCTCCGCCGCACGCCGGGCGATGGCCAGCCCCAGGCCATGTCCGGCGGCTGTCTGCCCGGGCGCCCGAAAAAACGGCTCCCCCAGTTGGTTCAAATGCTCGGCTTCTACACCGGGGCCATGGTCGCGCACGCTGATCACAATCCGGTCTCCCTGACGCAATGCCAGCACTTCAATCGGTTGTCCTGCCGGATTGAAGCGTTGGGCGTTGCGCAACAGGTTGTCCAGTGCCCGCTCGATCATGGTCGGCCAGCCCTTGAGGCTTAATTGCGGTTCGGCTTCGATACGTATGCTTTGCTCCGGAGCGCCAAGCTGAGCGTCTTTTTGCACTGTATTGAGTAGTCCATTGAGGTCAATCTCTTCGGCACTCGCGTTGTCGGCGTCGACCCGTGCCAGCACCAGAATTTCACTGATCAGTGCTTCCAGGCGATCACATTCGCGGGTCAGTCGTGGCCAGAGCTTTTCGCGTTCCTCGGGGCCGGCCCGTTCCGCGAGGGCCAGGGCGATACGCAACCGGGCCAAGGGTGAACGCAGCTCGTGAGACACGTCGCGCAGCAGTTGCCGCTGGCTGCCGATCAGGCTTTGCAGGCGTGAGCCCATGCGGTTGAAGTCATTGGCCAGCACGCCAAACTCGTCACGCCGATTGGCCAGCCGCGCCAGGCTGTTTTGCTGATAGGTCGTCTGACCGAGGTCGTGCACCGCACCGCGCAGACGGCTCAACGGGCGGGTGATGGACAGCGTCACCAGCAGGCTGAACAGCGTCAGCACCACCAGGGCAATCGACAGCGCACTGAGGGGCCAAAGCAGGCTGTTGCGGTGCCAGGCGTTGAGCTCTGGATGCGGAATTCGGTAGATCAGCAAGTAAGTTTCGGCGGTTTTCGGGCTGGTGTACTCGACCGTCAGACGCCGCCAGGGCAGGTGGCGGCCGCTGTCGTCGGGGTTGTCGTTCTGCCGTGCTTCCAGGGCTGCCGCGCGGCGAGGAAAGGTCCCGCGCACCACCGGGTCACCACCTTCGTTCAGTACCTGAACATCGATGTGGTAACGCCGTTTGCGTTGTTCGAGCAAGGCCTGTGCCGCGTCCTCGCCTTTTTCTTCGTAGAGTTGCGTCCATTCCTGCGCCAGGGTATTGAGGCCCGGGTGGCGACTGAGAATCCAGGCGTCCTGGTTCAACATGTGCCCGAGCAGGATCGATAACCCTGCAACCAGAGCGATGGCCAGCCAGAAGCTGGCAAGGATGCGCCAGAACAATGAACGCACGGTAAGTCCTCAAACAAAGAAAGCCCAATGGCGATTGACCATTGGGCTGGGGGGAAACGCTAGAGCATTATTGCGTTTTTTTCGGTTGTTGGGCTTTCCAGGCCTGGAACTGCTCCCATTCGGCTTTGCGTTCGGCCCGCTTTTTTTGGATAGCATCGAACTTCTGCTGTTGGTCCGGCTTGAGAAGGGCACGTATGTCCTGCTCGGTTTTCTGGCGGCCGGCCGCCATTTGGTCTTTCATGGCCTGCTGATCGGCTGGCGAGAGTTTTTGCAGGTACTGCTCGACCAACTCTTTACGCGCATGCATCTGCTCGCCGATCAGTTTGCGAATCTGTTCGCGTTGTTCGTGGCTGAGGTTCAACTCTCTGTACATGCCTTTGCCGCCGTGCATGTGCTCGCTGTATCCGTGGCCATCCATTGGACCCATCGGACCTTGGCCTTCTGGTGCAGCCATGGCAATGGTTGGCAGTGCAGCGGCGAACATCAAAGCGATAAGGGTCTTGCGCATGGTGTGTCTCCTTGTCTCGTTCCCGGTGTGTTCCGGATGAGTACAGATTACGCAGATCAAGGTCAGCGGCGGTACGACTGCTTCGCCCGAGCGCGGACCGAGCCGAACGCAGGCTCGCGGGCTCGCCAGCTGCTACAGGGCCGTGTTGGGTTCAGAGGCTGTAGTAATAACCGCGGCTGCGCAGGGCAACGATGCGCGGGCGGCCGTCGGGGTGTGGGCCGATTTTTTTGCGCAGGTTGCTGACGTGCATGTCGAGGCTGCGGTCGTACAGGGTCAGCTTGCGCCCGAGGGCGATCTGCGCCAGCTCTTGCTTGTCCAGCGGTTCGCCGGGTTGCTTGAGCAGGGCTTCGAGCAGGCGACTTTCAGAGACGGTCAGGGTGAACTCCTGTTCGTCGATGCTGACCACGCCACGGACCGGGCTGAAGCACAGGTCGCCGAGTTCCATCTGGCTGGACACCGCTGCCGGATGACTGCGTCGCAGCACCGCCCGCAGGCGCGCGGTCAGCTCTCGGGGATCACAAGGCTTGGCCAGGTAATCGTCGGCGCCCAGTTCCAGCCCGAGGATCCGGTCCAGCGGCTCGCCACGGGCCGAGAGCATCACCACCGGCAGGTCCGGGTGGTCATTGCGCAATTGCTTGAGCAGCTCCAGACCGCTGCCGTCGGGCAGCATCACGTCCAGCACCACTGCTGCCGGCGCAGATTCGGCCAGGGCGCGGCGCGCACTCAGACCGTCGTGGCAAGCGCGCACAACAAAACCTTCCTGGCTCAGCCAACTGCTCAGGAGCTCACACAGCTCCTGATCATCATCAATTAGTAACAGCTCGCTCATGACTCACTCAATTTAGCCATTGCCGACGTGTTCTACGTCCACCACTGGCGAAGATACCGCAGAGCAGGGCCAATAGCGCTACCCCCGCGCCTGTGACGAACCACTGCTGTTGATCGGTCAGCAGGCGCGGCAGCGGGTTTGCCTGGGCTTCCTTGAGTTGCAGCTTGAGGCGCTGATTCTCTTGGCGTAACCGGCCCAGCAAAGCGCTTTCGCGTTCGTTATCGGCATTTTGCAGTTGTTTGTTCAGCTCTTCTCGTTGTCGCTCGCTCTCTTTCAAGCGCTGTTGCAATTCGGTGATCTGGCTTCCGGCGCTTAACGACAGCGGCGTTGAATAGCCTGAGTCCGAGTGCTCTTCGGCGTGGGCGAAGGCCCCGATTGATAACGTGACCAACAGCAGACACAGCGGACCTTGGCGCATCGAAACTCCTGATTCCAATCGAGTGTTGGGCAGGTTGTCGGCCGTTGAACGAGAATAATGAGCAATTGAACACGCGATGAACCGAAGGTTCATCGCGCAGAGGCTGGGTTATGGCAGGACTTGCTTGAACGGTTTGACCAGAACGTTGGCGTAGACGCCTGCCGCGATATACGGGTCGGCGTCGGCCCAGGCCTTGGCGGCTTCGAGGGAGGCGAACTCGGCGACGATCAGGCTGCCGGTGAAACCTGCTGCGCCCGGATCATTGCTGTCGATGGCAGGGTGCGGGCCTGCCAGGACCACGCGGCCCTCGGCCTTGAGCTGTTGCAGCCGCTCGATGTGGGCAGGGCGCGCAGCCAGGCGGTTTTCCAGGGAGTTGGCGACGTCTGTAGCAATAATTGCGTAAAGCATGTCAGTCCTCGGTTTTTGGCGTAGAAGTGTCGGCGTCGTGCAGGTGGCGGGACAGGTAAATGCCCTGGCCGACCAGGAACAGCAGGGTCATGCCCAGGCTGCCGAAGACTTTGAAATCGACCCAATAGTCCTGGAAGGTGAACGCAACGAACAGGTTGGCCGCGCCGCAAAACAGGAAAAAGCCGATCCAGGCGATGTTCAAGCGGGTCCAGACCAGGTCCGGCAGGGTCAGCGCGTGGCCCATGATGCGTTTGATCAGCAACTGGTCGCCGATGAAGTGGCTGCCGATAAAGGCCAGGGCGAACAGCCAGTTGACCACCGGCGCTTTCCATTTAAGGAAGGTTTCGCTGTGGAAAGCCAGGGTCAGGCTACCGAAGACCAGGCAGGCAATGAGGGTCAGCCACTGGCTCTTCTCCAGCTTGCGCTGTTTGATGAACAGCGTGCCGTAGACCACCAGGGAGCTGGTGATCAGCATCGCAGTGGCGCTGTAAATGCCGCCTACGGTCAGTGGATAACCGGCGATGTCGACGACTCGTGGATCGATTTTGAAGACGATGAAAAACAGCAGAAGCGGGATGAAGTCGATGAATTGTTTCACAGTGGCAGCCAGAAGCAGGATGTGGCGGCATAATAACAAACATATTGAGTCGCGAAAGCGCCAGCTGATTTGAGGTTACACAGTCCTGTGAATGTTGATTTGCACTGCCATAGCACGGCCTCCGATGGCGCCCTGGCGCCTGCGGTACTGGTTGCGCGTGCGTTCGAGAAAGGCGTGCGAGTCCTGGCCTTGACCGATCACGACACCCTTGAAGGCCTCGACGAGGCCCGCAGCGCTGCGGTTGCGCTGGGGATGCAACTGATCAACGGCGTCGAATTGTCCTGTACCTGGGGGGGCGCGACCATTCATGTGCTCGGTTACGGGTTCGACGTCAATGCCCCGGCGCTGGTCGAGGCGATTGCCAAATTGCGTGACGGGCGCTGGCTGAGGTCCGAAGAAATCAGCCGCAAGCTCGAACTCAAGGGCATGCCGGGCGCGCTGGAAGGTGCGCGGGCTATCCAGCAGGAGCTCGGTGACAGTGGCAATGCGCCGGCCCGACCGCACTTTGCCGACTATCTGGTCCGTGCAGGCTTCGTCAAGGACCGTGCCGAAGCCTTCCGCAAGTGGCTGGGCGCCGGCAAGCTGGGGGACGTCAAGCAGCACTGGCCGACCCTGGAAGAAACCGTCGAAACCCTGCGCGCTGCCGGGGCATGGGTCAGTCTGGCGCACCCTTGGCACTATGATTTCACCCGAAGCAAACGCCGTCGCCTGATTGCCGACTATATTCAAGCAGGCGGCCACGCAATCGAGGTGGTCAATGGCCATCAGCCGGCCGAGCAGGTTGGCAGCCTGGCTATTCTTGCGCGTGAGTTCGGTCTGCTGGTCAGTGCCGGCAGTGATTTCCATGGACCCGGAGGCTGGTCCGAGATCGGCGAGTACCGCCCACTCCCGGAGGACCTGCCACCACTTTGGTGTCGGTTCAAACATGACCCAGCCGTTATTGCCGTCTGAACAGGTAGACAATGTGAGTCAATTTTTCCAGATTCATCCGGAAAACCCGCAAGCGCGCCTGATCAAACAGGCTGTCGAGATCATCCGCAATGGCGGGGTAGTGATTTATCCTACTGACTCGTCCTACGCCATTGGTTGCCAGATCGGCGACAAGACTGCTGTGGAGCGCGTGCGTCGGCTGCGTCAGCTGGATGAAAAGCACAATTTCGCGCTGATTTGCAGCGACTTGTCACAGTTGGGGCTGTTCGCCAAGATCGACACCGGCACCTTCCGTTTGCTCAAGGCCCACTTGCCGGGGCCGTACACGTTCATTCTCAACGCCACCCGCGAAGTGCCGCGTCTGCTGCTGCACCCGAAGAAGCGCACCATCGGCCTGCGGGTGCCAAGCCATCCGATTGCCCTGGCGCTGCTCGCAGAGCTGGGCGAGCCGCTGATGAGCGTGACCCTGATCATGCCCGGCGACACCGACCCGTTGAGTGATCCGTATGAAATGCGTCAGTTGCTTGAGCATCAGGTCGACCTGATCATCGACGGCGGTTTTGGCGGTATCAAAGCCTCCACGGTGATCAACCTGGCCGACGGCGAGCCAGAAGTGATTCGCGTCGGTTGCGGTGACCCCGCGCCGTTTACGGTTGAGGCCTAGATGTCCGCAGTAGAGCCCGTCGATAGCCAGGCCGGGGCACAGCAAGAGCTGCCGTTCGCCATGGTCTATGGCCAGGCGGTCATGGAAATGCCGCTGGACCTGTACATTCCGCCGGACGCGCTGGAAGTCTTCCTTGAGGCCTTCGAAGGCCCGCTCGACTTGCTGCTGTACCTGATCCGCAAGCAGAACATCAACATCCTCGACATTCCGGTGGCGGAAATTACCCGGCAGTACATGGGCTATGTCGAGTTGATGCAGTCGGTGCGCCTGGAACTGGCCGCCGAGTACCTGGTGATGGCGGCGATGCTCGCCGAGATCAAGTCGCGGATGCTGCTGCCGCGCTCGGCCGAGATCGAAGAGGAAGAGGACGATCCGCGCGCTGAGCTGATCCGTCGCTTGCAGGAGTACGAACGCTTCAAGGCAGCCGCTGAAGGCATCGATGGCCTCAGCCGGGTCGGCCGCGATGTAGTGGTGCCCAAGCTCGATGCCCCGCAGGCGATGGCGCGCAAGTTACTGCCGGACGTGAGTCTGGAAGAGTTGCTGATGTCCATGGCCGAGGTGCTGCGCCGTGGCGATATGTTCGAAAGCCATCAGGTCAGCCGCGAGGCATTGTCAACGCGCGAGCGCATGAGCGATGTGCTGGAACGGCTCAAGGGCGGCGGCTTTGTGCCGTTTGTCGAGCTGTTCACCGCTGAAGAAGGACGCTTGGGTGTGGTCGTGACATTCATGGCGATCCTCGAACTGGTCAAGGAATCCTTGGTCGAGCTGGTGCAGAATGAGCCGTATGCGGCTATCCATGTGCGGGCGCGAGCCGAATAACGAGCAAAATCAATGAATCTGAGTGAACCCCGCGAGCTGGCGCCACTGCTTGAAGCCTTTCTGTTGGCCTCGGGAAAGCCGCAGTCGATGGAACGCCTGTTCGAGCTCTTCGAAGAGGGCGAGCGCCCGGAGCCGCCGGTCTTCAAGAAGGCCTTGGCGATTCTCGCGAAATCCTGCGACGGTCGGGCTTTTGAGCTGAAGGAAGTCGCCTCTGGCTACCGTCTGCAAATTCGCGAGAAGTTCGCGCCTTGGGTCGGACGTCTGTGGGAAGAGCGCCCGCAGCGCTATTCCCGGGCGATGCTGGAGAC
Source organism: Pseudomonas sp. 05T35 (assembly GCF_056396605.1). NCBI lineage: Bacteria > Pseudomonadati > Pseudomonadota > Gammaproteobacteria > Pseudomonadales > Pseudomonadaceae > Pseudomonas > Pseudomonas sp. 05T35. Next base: position 3,720 of record NZ_JBFTLU010000070.1, on the reverse strand, counting down.
CATGGCGTTGATCGCCTATCGCCAGCCGATCACCCGTGGCGAGATCGAGGATGTACGCGGCGTGGCGGTCAACAGCCACATCGTCAAGACCCTGCTGGAGCGTGAGTGGATCAGGATCGTCGGTTATCGCGACGTACCGGGCAAGCCGGCGATGTTCGCCACCACCAAGGCGTTTCTCGATCATTTCAACCTGAAGAACCTCGACGACCTGCCACCGTTGGCCGAACTGCGCGAGCTGGAGCCCGAACCGATGCTCGAGTTCGACGACGCACCGGTGCCGCAGAGCCTGCAAGAACTGGCCGATGCCAGCGCCGAGCCGGAAGAACCGAAAGACGAGACCAGTTTCCATACCTTGTTGCTGGAACTGGACTCGATGGAAGAGGGGATCAAGACCGATTTCGACGACTTGCTGCGTGACGGCGCGGTCAGCGACAGCGAGCCGCAATCGCCCGTTGATACGCCTGTAGAGGTGGCGGTAGAGGCCGAGCACCAGGCCGAGGCCGAAACTGAAGAAGTTGAGGATGAGGCTGAAGACGACGTCCTGGGCGTTGCCGAAGCTCGCGAGAAACTCCTCGCAGCCGTCGCTGCACTGGAGCAGCCCAAGCCAGAACCCGAACTGAGCGAAGAAGAAGCCGAAGCCCAGGCCCTCGCCGAAGCGATCGAGAACGAACGCCGCCAATTCGACGACTGACACAAACCCTGTGGGAGCGAGCCTGCTCGCGATAGCGGTGTATCAGACAACATTGATGTCGACTGACAC
>NZ_JBFTLU010000070.1:0-2949 GCF_056396605.1 Pseudomonas sp. 05T35 | reverse complement strand
CTGACACTCCGCTATCGCGAGCAGGCTCGCTCCCACAGTAGTTCAGTGTTGTGATTGATCTGACTCCGTACCACCGGTCAGCGGAAAAACAATTAACCGACCGTTTATCCGCTAGTCTCTGATGCGCGAGCGGCGTCATGCGCGTATGATTCGCGACCCTTCGGCGATCCTTTCGCCCAAAGACCAGATTTCAAATCTTCAGGCCAGGCCTGAACAGACCACACCGGGAGGTGCCCAGATGAGTATCAACGACCAGAAAGACGACCAGGAAATCGGCCCAGCAGGCGAAAAACTGCAGAAAGTCCTCGCCCGTATCGGCGTCGGCTCGCGCCGCGACGTAGAAGCCTGGATCAGTCATGGCCGGATCAAGGTCAACGGCAAAGATGCCACCCTTGGCCTGCGAGTCGACCTGCACGACGCCATCACCATCGATGGCAAGGTGATCAAGCGTGAAGAAGCGGCCGAATCGGTCCGCCGCGTGATCATGTACAACAAACCCGACGGCGAAATCTGCACCCGTGACGACCCGGAAGGCCGTCCGACCGTGTTCGACAAAATGCCGAAACCCAAAGAAGGCCGCTGGATCAACATCGGTCGTCTGGACATCAACACCACCGGTTTGCTGATGTTCACCACCGACGGTGAGCTGGCCAACCGCCTGATGCACCCTTCCTACGAAATGGACCGCGAGTACGCGGTACGTGTACGGGGTGAAGTCGACGACGAAATGATCGAGCGCCTGAAGGCTGGTGTCGTTCTCGAAGACGGCCCGGCGAAGTTCACCGACATCAAGCAGGCGCCAGGTGGCGAAGGTTTCAACCACTGGTACCACTGCGTGGTGATGGAAGGTCGTAACCGTGAAGTTCGACGTCTGTGGGAATCCCAGGGGCTGGTGGTCAGCCGTCTGAAGCGCGTGCGTTTCGGTCCGGTGTTCCTCAACTCTGACCTGCCGATGGGCCGCTGGCGCGAAATGAGCCAGTACGAAGTCGACGTACTGAGTGCTGAAGTCGGTTTGACCCCGGTGGCCATGCCGCAAATGAACGCCAAGAGCAAAGACAAGCTTGAGCGTATGCAGCGCAAGTCGTCGCGCCCGGTCGGCAAGAGCGAGCGCGTGCGGACCCTGCGTCCAGCGACCGGCGCTCCAGCGGCTGCTGGCCCGCGTCCAGCGCGCGAGCCGCAGATCGAAGGCGAGCGTCCGGCTCGCAAGCCTGCACCACGTCAGGATGGCGAGCGCGGTCCACGCACTCCGCGTCCGGCCAACGGTCGCACTGAACGTGGCGAAGGCCGCGGTGCTCCAGCCGGTGGTCGCAGTGATCGCGGTGCGCCGGCAGGTCGTGGTGAGTCGGGTCGCGGTACGCCAGTGGCAGACCGTCCGTCCGACACCAAGCGCCCGGCCAAGCCTGCGCCGAAAAAGCGCCCGGGCATCGTCCTGGTCGACCGTGATGCGCCATCGGGCAAGCGTCGCGGCGCACCGGCCGGTTCCGGCCAGCGTCCTGGCTTTGGTCGTCGCAAGCCGGAATAATCGGTAAGCGCTCCATAAAAAACGCCTACCCCCGGGTTGGCGTTTTTTTTTGCCTCGGCTTTAGTGATGCAGTGTTTTTGAGTCTGTCATCGCGAGCAGGCTCGCTCCCACAGGTGAACGAGATCGTTCAGATAAATGCGCTCAAATGTGGGAGCGAGCCTGCTCGCGATGAGGTCAGTAGCTGCCCCACCATCTTCAGGACTAGAACACAAACCGCCCATCAAACACGGGCTTGTCATCCAGTGCCAACACACCACTGGCGAAGATCAGGTCCAGGTGATGGCTGCCCTTGGCGCCACCGCCCAACCCCAGGTGGAGGCCGCAATGGCGCTCTTCGAAGCCGGCGTTGCGGGCATACAGGTCCTTGACGCCCTCATTGGTGCCGATCCCCAACTCCTCGATGCGTCGGTTGGACGGGTTGGCATCCAGGTATTTGTTGAAGTCATGTTCCAGCCCCGGCACTTGCGTGGCGATTCGGCTGATGGTCGAGTTCTCGATCCACAACTCCAGCGGTGATTCGAGCACACCATATTTGCGGGCGAAGGGAATGGTGCCGAGGAAGGTGCCGACGAACTTTACCTGGCCATTGATGGCTTCGCTGTGGGTGGCAATCTCGCCGGGCGCCAGGTCGAAGTTGCCGACGCCGTTGATATTGGTCCACTTCTTGATGCTGCTCAGCGGTGTTTCGAAGTAAGAGCCATGGCGATCACTGAAGCTCAGGGTGGTGGCCTGGGACATGCGCTGGATCAGATGGCTGTTGAGCCCGGCGATACGTCGTGGTGTGACGCTGAAGGTGTCGTAGAAGTAATCGCCGTAATCCTTGAACAGCAGCGACTTCTTCCAGTGGTCGGCCATGACGCTTTGCAGGGCGCGAACAAAGTCGGGGCCGTCCGGACGCGGGTTGGGCAAGGTCGACGAGTCATAGAAGAAAATGTACAGATCGCAGTCGGCAATCGCCTGCGCCAGGGTTTGGGTTGGTTCGAGGTCCAGGCGCATGGCACTGAAGTGAAATGGCTCGTTGGACGCTTGCTCGATGATCGCGCCGGTCAATGCTTCGTAAGGTTGCGTATGTCCAAGCAAGACCTTGGCCGGACGTACGCCAACGAGGGCAGGGTGGTGTTCGAGGTAGTAAAGGAAATGCGAAATGGCGCGGAGTCTATCCATGAATCCTCCCTGACAGTCAGCGAATAGTGGCAGGTACGACCGGCCGGCGCGTACCTGCCTGGATTTCTTACAAAGGCCACATCGCCGTGCCGAACGGAACGACCGCGTCGGCTTGCATCATTTCAACAGCTGCGTCGTGAGTCGGCGCTTCAAACCACTCGTCCAGTTGCAGTTCGGTTTCCAGGTCTTTATTCATTGCTTGCATAGTGAATCTCCCTGATAGCTTTAAGGTTGAATGGCGGTGCTGTTTTCAGTGCATGAAT
>NZ_JBFTLU010000069.1:0-21638 GCF_056396605.1 Pseudomonas sp. 05T35 | reverse complement strand
GCGTTGGCGACCACTTCTCCACCGGGGATATGCAGCGTGGCTTCGATTTTCTGCAGCAGCTTCTCGACGGTCAACGTGACCTGCACATTGGTGATCTTGTCGAAATGCCTTTCTAATCGGTCGAGCTTTTCGCCGATGTAGATGCGCAGGGGTTCGGTCACTTCCAGTTGGTGTCCACTGATGTTGACTTGCATACAGCTTCTCCTTCGTTGCCAGTGCATAAGGCGGCAGGCTGGCTTGCCTGCCACTAGAGCGTGTCCGAAAAGCTTTCGAACACACCCTGGAACGCTATGGCGTAGCCCGTCACATCAACCGCTTGCGTTCGCTCGAAGGCGCGATCCCCAGGGACTCGCGGTACTTGGCGACGGTGCGGCGGGCCACCTGAATGCCTTGTGCCTCCAGTAAACCAGCGATCTTGCTGTCACTCAACGGCTTTTTCTGATTTTCCGCGGCAACCAGTTTTTTGATGATCGCGCGGATCGCTGTGGACGAGCATTCACCGCCTTCAGAGGTACTGACATGGCTGGAGAAAAAATATTTCAGTTCATAAATACCGCGTGGGGTATGCATGAATTTTTGCGTGGTCACTCGTGAAATCGTCGACTCGTGCATGCCGACCGCTTCCGCGATGTCATGCAGGACCAACGGCTTCATGGCTTCATCGCCGTACTCAAGGAAGCCGCGCTGGTGCTCGACGATCTGGGTGGCGACTTTCATCAGGGTTTCGTTGCGGCTTTGCAGGCTCTTGATGAACCAGCGCGCTTCCTGCAACTGATTGCGCATGAAGGTGTTATCGGCGCTGGTGTCGGCGCGACGGACGAAGCCGGCGTACTGCGGGTTGACGCGCAGGCGCGGAACCGACTCCTGGTTCAGCTCCACCAGCCAGCGCTCGTTGTCTTTGCGCACGATGACGTCGGGAACCACGTACTCGGCTTCGCTGGATTCGATCTGCGAGCCCGGACGCGGGTTGAGGCTCTGCACCAGTTCGATGACCTGGCGCAGCTCATCTTCCTTGAGCTTCATGCGGCGCATCAACTGGCTGTAGTCGCGGCTGCCCAGCAGGTCGATGTAATCGATTACGAGTCGCTTGGCCTCGGCCAGCCAAGGGGTTTTGGCGGGCAATTGACGCAGTTGCAGCGATAGGCATTCGCTGAGATTGCGTGCGCCGATACCGGCCGGCTCGAATTGCTGGATGCGATGCAGGACGGCTTCGATCTCGTCGAGCTCGATGTCCAGTTCTGGATCGAAGGCTTCGAGGATTTYCTCGAGGGTTTCGTCCAGGTAGCCCTGATTGTTGATGCAGTCGATCAATGTCACCGCGATCAGTCGATCGGTGTCGGACATCGGCGCCAGGTTCAATTGCCAGAGCAGATGGCTCTGCAGGCTTTCGCCTGCGGAAGTGCGAGTGGTGAAATCMCATTCGTCGTCATCGTTGCTTGGCAGGCTGCTGGCGCTGGTCTGGTAAACGTCTTCCCAGGCGGTGTCGACCGGCAGTTCGTTAGGAATGCGCTCGTTCCAGTCGCCTTCCTCGAGGTTATCGACCGTAGGCGCGGTTTCCTGGTAGGAGGGTTCCTGGATGTCGGTGTTGGGTTTCTGCTCGATATTGTCCGCCATCGGGTCGGCGTTATCGAAGTCGTCGCCTTCTTCCTGGCGTTCGAGCATTGGATTGGACTCCAGTGCCTCCTGGATTTCCTGTTGCAGGTCCAGGGTCGACAATTGGAGCAGGCGGATGGCCTGTTGCAGCTGCGGTGTCATCGTCAGCTGCTGGCCCATTCTCAAGACTAGCGATGGTTTCATGGCAGGGGCTTAACACCTTATTCGCCGGCGCACATGCGCCATCCACTACAGGGCGCCGGAGCGCCAAACATAAGCAAATTATATGCCTGAAACTGAAGTGTTTGCCTAGAGCGCTGTAACAATAAATACGTATAGTTTTATTGGGGCAAGCGCTCCGGCGACTGACCAGGCACCTCAGTGCTTACAGGCGGAACTCATGGCCCAGATACACTTCCTTGACCAGGTCGTTGGCCAGGATGGTTTCGGCGTCGCCTTCGGCGATCAGTTGGCCGTCGTTGACGATGTAGGCGGTTTCGCAGATGTCCAGGGTTTCACGAACGTTGTGGTCCGTGATCAGCACGCCGATACCCTTGGCCTTGAGGTGATGAATGATCTGCTTGATGTCGCCCACCGAAATCGGGTCCACGCCGGCGAAAGGTTCGTCGAGCAGGATGAATTTCGGCGCCGTGGCCAGGGCGCGAGCGATTTCCACACGGCGACGCTCGCCACCGGAAAGGCTCATGCCGAGGTTGTCGCGGATGTGGTTGATGTGGAATTCCTGCAGCAGGCTTTCCAGCTCTTTGCGACGACCGGCCTTGTCGAGTTCCTTGCGGGTCTCGAGGATGGCCATGATGTTGTCGGCGACCGAAAGTTTGCGGAAGATCGACGCTTCTTGTGGCAGGTAGCCGATACCCGCTCGTGCACGACCGTGCATTGGCTGGTGGCTGACGTCCAGGTCGTCGATCAGTACGCGCCCCTGATCGGCCTGGACCAGGCCCACGATCATGTAGAAGCAGGTTGTCTTGCCGGCACCGTTCGGGCCAAGCAGGCCGACGATCTGGCCGCTGTCGATCGACAGGCTGACGTCACGCACGACCTGGCGGCTCTTGTAGCTCTTGGCCAGATGCTGGGCTTTCAGAGTTGCCATTACTGGGCCTTCTGCTCGTCGGTTTTCTTTTTCGGCTGGATAACCATATCGACTCGTGGGCGCGGTGCGGTCACCGATGAACCGGTAGCGCGGCCTGCGTTAGCAACCTGCTTGACGGTGTCGTAGACGATTTTCTCGCCTTCAGTGGTGTTGCCTTCGTTGATCACCTTGGCGCGGTCGATCAGTACGATGCGGTTTTGCGAAGCATGGTACTGGATAGTCACCCCATAGCCCTGGACGGGTTTCGTGTCGGTAGGCTTTTGCAACTGCTCGAAATACGCCAGGTTGCCCACCGAGGTCACGACATCGATGTCGCCGGCCTTGGTGCGGGTAATGGTCACGGTGTTGCCTTTGATGATCATCGAGCCCTGGGTAATGATCACGTCACCTTTGTAGGTGGCCACGCCATTCTTGTCGTCCAGCTGAGCATCGTCAGCCTGAATGCGAATGGGTTGCTGGCTATCGTTCGGCAGAGCCCAGGCGCTCACGCTTCCCAGTGCTGCGCCCAGACTGAGCAAAATAGGGAGAGTTTTAACGAGCCTCATACTGTCCTCTTACGTTCGATAGCAGGTGTATCCTGCTGTCTTTCAAATACGCTTTCATTCCGTTACCCGTCGATACACCACCAGCGCCGTCGATTCTAACGGCTTGCTCGGTCTGCGCATATTGCTCTTGCGGGAATACCGTCATACGACTACTGGTAATCAGCATTGGACGGTTCTGCTCGTCCGTGCGTGCGATACGCACCGAGTCGATCAATTCAACTTCAGTACCGCCTGAATTGACCTCGCCACGCTTGCTCTGGACGTGCCAGGGGTACACGGTGCCCCGATACATGTTCAGGTCGGGGTTGGTCAGCAGGGTGATGTCGGTCGCCTTGACATGCTCGACCTTGTCGGACGTCAGGTCGTACTGCAATTTACCATCGGGCAGGAACTGCACGCTGTGGGCGTTGATGGCGTAATAGTCGATCTGGCTCTCGTCGACGTGTGCTACCGGCTTGTCGAGAAAGCGTTCGGGGCTGATGTTCCAGTAGCCAACGGCCACGAGCAACGCGGCGATGACCCCGAAAAACACTATGTTGCGAATTTTCTTGCTCAGCATAAGTGGCTCACAGGTACGCGGCATTAGCCGCTTCAAGGTTGCCCTGGGCACGCAGGATCAGCTCGCAGAACTCGCGAGCGGCACCTTCGCCGCCACGGGCCTGAGTGATGCCGTGAGCGTGTTCGCGGACGAAGCTGGCGGCGTTGGCCACTGCCATGCCCAGGCCAACACGGCGAATCACCGGCAGATCCGGCAGGTCGTCGCCCAGGTAGGCAACCTGCTCATAGCTTAGGCCCAGTTGCGCCAGAAGCTCGTCAAGCACTACCAGTTTGTCCTCGCGGCCCTGATACAGGTGAGGAATACCAAGGTTTTTGGCGCGTCGCTCGACCACCGGGGTCTTGCGTCCGCTGATGATGGCGGTCGTTACGCCGGAGGCCATCAGCATCTTGATGCCCTGGCCGTCGAGAGTGTTGAAGGTCTTGAATTCGCTGCCGTCTTCGAGAAAGTACAGGCGGCCGTCGGTCAGCACGCCATCGACGTCGAAGACCGCGAGCTTGATGTTTTTGCCGCGTTGCAGCAGGTCCGTGCTCATTACATTACTCCCGCACGCAGCAAGTCGTGCATGTTCAAGGCGCCCACCGGACGGTCCTCGTTGTCGACCACCACCAGTGCATTGATTTTGTGGTCTTCCATGATTTTCAGGGCTTCGGCGGCGAGCATTTCAGCGCGCGCAGTCTTGCCATGAGGCGTCATGACGTCGTCAATGGTGGCTTGATGGATGTCGATGGTCCGGTCGAGTGTGCGACGCAGGTCGCCGTCCGTGAAAATGCCGGCGAGTTTGCCGTCAGCTTCCAATACCACGGTCATGCCCAGGCCCTTGCGGGTCATTTCCATCAGCGCGTCTTTGAGCGGCGTGCCGCGCACGACTTGCGGCAACTCCTGGCCCGCGTGCATGACGTTTTCGACTTTCAGCAACAAACGGCGACCCAGAGCGCCGCCAGGGTGTGAGAACGCGAAGTCTTCGGCAGTGAAGCCGCGGGCTTCCAGCAAGGCAACGGCCAGTGCATCGCCCATCACCAGCGCCGCCGTGGTGGAGGAGGTCGGTGCCAGGTTCAGCGGGCAGGCTTCGTGCTCGACATGAACATTGAGGTTCACTTCGGCAGCCTTGGCCAGCGGCGAATCAGGATTGCCGGTCAGGCTGATCAGCTTGATGCCCAGGCGCTTGATCAGCGGCAGCAGCGTGACGATTTCGTTGGTGGAGCCGGAGTTCGACAACGCGAGGATGATGTCATCGCGAGTGATCATGCCCATATCGCCATGACTGGCTTCGGCCGGGTGGACGAAAAAAGCCGTGGTGCCGGTGCTGGCAAGGGTGGCGGCAATCTTGTTGCCGATGTGCCCCGATTTGCCCATGCCGACCACGACCACGCGGCCTTTGCTGGCCAGAATCATCTCGCAAGCGCGTACGAAATCTGCGTCGATGTGGGCCAGCAAGCCTTCTACGGCTTCAAGCTCGAGGCGGATGGTGCGTTGTGCTGATTGAATCAGGTCGCTGGATTGGCTCATGTCAGAAATCGTATAGCCTGAGAAAAGGCGGCGATTATAGCGGTAATGAGCAAATCCCTCACGTTAGTTCGTCGTGCTTTATTCAGGCGCCCCCCGCAAACGCTGAAACTTGCGTCTATTTGCCTGTCTTGATGCTGAACACCGCGGGCTTCGGCCTTGGGCGCTTTGCATTAGCGGTGATATAGTTCGTCGCCAGTTCGGCCTGCCCAGGTTGTTGTGTGCTCTCGGCAGGGAGCCCGGCGTCCGAGTGAGAGGCTTGCATCGCAAGGAGTTTAGATGAGTGCCGATAACGCCTACGCGGTCGAGCTGAAGGGAGTGTCCTTCAAGCGCGGCGCGCGCAGCATTTTCAATAATGTCGATATTCGCATTCCGCGCGGTAAGGTCACCGGCATCATGGGACCTTCCGGTTGCGGAAAAACCACACTGCTGCGCCTGATGGGCGCACAGTTGCGCCCTTCAAGTGGCGAAGTGTGGGTCAACGGGCAAAATTTGCCCACCCTGTCTCGTAGCGACCTGTTCGATGCGCGCAAGCATATGGGCGTGCTGTTTCAGAGCGGCGCGCTGTTCACGGACCTCGATGTTTTCGAAAACATCGCCTTTCCGCTGCGTGTTCACACCAAACTTCCGGATGAAATGATCCGTGACATCGTCCTGCTCAAATTGCAGGCGGTGGGGTTGCGCGGTGCCATCGACCTGATGCCCGATGAGTTGTCCGGCGGCATGAAGCGCCGTGTCGCGCTGGCACRGGCGATTGCCCTCGATCCGCAAATTCTGATGTACGACGAGCCTTTTGTCGGGCAGGACCCAATCGCCATGGGTGTTCTCGTGCGCCTGATCCGCCTGCTTAACGACGCCTTGGGCATCACCAGCATCGTGGTTTCCCATGACCTGGCCGAAACCGCGAGTATTGCCGACTACCTGTATGTTGTAGGCGATGGGCAGGTGTTGGGGCAGGGGACTCCCGATGAGCTGATGAATTCCGATAATCCGCGGATTCACCAATTCATGAAGGGTGATCCAGACGGGCCGGTACCGTTCCACTTTCCAGCGACGGATTACCGCGCAGATCTTCTGGGGAAGCGCTGATGCGCAAGATTTCACTAATAGAGAGAGTTCGTCGATTCGGCCAGACCGGCATCGACAGCATCGCGGTGCTCGGTCGTTCATCGCTGTTCCTGTTTCACGTGCTGTTGGGGCGCGGTGGCGTCAGTGGCGCATTTGGCCTGCTGGTCAAGCAGTTGCACTCGGTTGGCGTGATGTCCCTGGTGATCATCGTGGTCTCCGGGATATTCATCGGCATGGTGCTGGCGTTACAGGGCTTCAACATTTTGTCCAGCTACGGTTCGGAGCAGGCGGTCGGGCAGATGGTTGCGCTGACGCTGTTGCGTGAGCTGGGGCCGGTGGTGACCGCATTGCTGTTCGCCGGGCGTGCCGGTTCTGCGTTGACCGCCGAGATCGGCAACATGAAGTCCACCGAGCAGTTGTCCAGTCTGGAAATGATTGGCGTCGACCCGCTCAAGTACATCATTGCCCCCCGTCTGTGGGCCGGTTTCATCTCCCTTCCAGTGCTGGCGATGATTTTCAGCGTGGTCGGTATCTGGGGCGGTTCCTGGGTGGCTGTCGACTGGTTGGGTGTGTATGAGGGCTCCTACTGGTCGAACATGCAAAACAGCGTGACGTTCGACGGTGACGTATTCAATGGCATCATTAAAAGCATTGTATTTGCCTTTGTCGTGACCTGGATCGCCGTATTCCAAGGCTATGACTGTGAGCCCACTTCGGAAGGGATCAGTCGTGCCACCACCAAAACCGTGGTGTATGCCTCATTGGCCATCCTCGGCCTGGACTTTATTTTGACTGCCTTGATGTTTGGAGATTTCTGATGCAAAACCGCACCCTGGAAATCGGTGTCGGCCTTTTCTTGCTGGCTGGCATCCTGGCTTTAGTGTTGCTTGCCCTGCGGGTCAGTGGACTGTCCCCTGTTTCGAGCACCGACAGCTATAAACTTTATGCGTATTTCGACAATATCGCCGGTTTGACGGTCAGATCAAAAGTGACCATGGCCGGTGTGACTATCGGCAAGGTCACGGCAATCGATCTGGATCGCGACAGTTTCACCGGACGAGTGACCATGCAGCTGGAAAAGCGGGTAGATAATCTGCCGACCGACTCCACTGCATCTATCCTCACGGCTGGCCTGTTGGGCGAGAAATACATCGGTATCAGCGTGGGCGGGGAACAGGCCCTGCTCAAGGATGGCGGGACCATCCATGACACGCAGTCATCGCTGGTGCTCGAAGACCTGATCGGTAAATTCCTGCTCAATACCGTTAGCAAAGACGCTAAATAAGGAGTTTTTTTCATGATCTCAACCTTGCGACGTGGCCTGTTGGTATTACTTGCGGTCTTGCCGTTCATGGGTAACGCCGTGGCTGCGCAGTCCGCGCACGATATCGTGCAGGACACCACCAATCGGTTGCTCGCCGATCTGTCGGCCAATAAAGCGAAGTACAAGCAGGATCCGAAAGGCTTTTACGATGCCTTGAATGCCATCGTCGGGCCCGTGGTGGATGCCGAGGGCATCTCCAAGAGCATCATGACGGTCAAGTACTCGCGCAACGCCACACCTGCGCAAATGAAAACCTTTGAAGATAACTTCAAGCGCGGGCTCTTCCAGTTCTATGGCAATGCTTTGCTTGAGTACAACAATCAGGGCATTACCGTTGACGCGGCCAAGGATGAGTCGGGAGACCGTACCAGCGTTGGCATGAMGGTCAAAGGCAGCAATGGCGCGATCTATCCTGTGTCCTACACACTCGAAAAGATCAATGGCGAGTGGATTACAGTACMGGGCCGGCCTTGCGCAAGCAGGGCCAGGCCTTGATCAAGTCGAGCACGGCGTCGGCCCTGGTAGTTGATTGCTCGGGTGTGCAAAAGTCCAGCAGCGTCGGTTTGTCGTTGTTGCTGTGTTTCATGCGTGACGCGCAAGCGGCGGGCAAGGCGCTGAGCATCCGTGCCTTGCCTGACGACATGCGTGAAATCGCTCAGGTCAGCGAATTGACCGAGCTGTTGGCACACCCCTAACTATCATCTATAAAGAAGCCCCCCGTCAGAGTCCTGCTATGCGGGGTTCGCAGGCGCGGGGCTTTTTTGTATGATGTCCGACCCGCGCGCACAGGGCGCCGATTGAGGTTGAGCATGCAGGCCAACGAAGTGAAGAGCTTTCTTGAAGGAAAGCTGTCCGAGACTCTTTTATCAGTACAGGTAGAAGTTGAGGGCGAAGGCTGCAACTTTCAGCTGAACGTGATTAGCGATGAACTGGCGGCATTGAGCCCGGTCAAGCGTCAGCAGCAGATCTATGCCCATTTGAACCCATGGATCACCGATGGCAGCATCCATGCGGTCACTATGAAATTTTTCAGCAGCGCGGCCTGGGCCGAGCGCACCTGAGCCCAAGGGCGTCGAGATTCTTATGGATAAACTGATTATTACCGGCGGTGTTCGTCTTGATGGCGAAATCCGCATTTCCGGGGCAAAGAACTCTGCCCTGCCGATTCTGGCGGCAACGCTGCTGTGCGATGGCCCGGTGACGGTCGCCAACCTGCCGCACCTGCACGACATCACCACCATGATCGAGCTGTTCGGTCGCATGGGCATCGAGCCGGTGATCGACGAGAAACTCAGCGTCGAAATCGACCCGCGGACCATCAAGACCCTGATCGCTCCGTACGAACTGGTTAAAACCATGCGTGCGTCGATTCTGGTTCTGGGCCCGATGGTCGCGCGTTTCGGTGAAGCTGAAGTCGCACTGCCTGGCGGTTGCGCCATCGGTTCGCGTCCGGTCGACCTGCACATCCGTGGCCTTGAAGCCATGGGTGCAGTCATTGACGTGGAAGGCGGCTACATCAAGGCCAAGGCGCCAGAAGGCGGCCTGCGCGGTGCAAACTTCTTCTTCGATACCGTCAGCGTGACCGGTACCGAGAACATCATGATGGCGGCCGCCCTGGCCAAGGGCCGCAGCGTTCTGGCTAACGCCGCTCGCGAGCCTGAAGTCGTCGACCTGGCGAACTTCCTGAACGCCATGGGCGCGAAGGTTTCCGGTGCCGGTACCGACACCATTACCATCGACGGCGTCGAACGTCTGCACACCACGACTTACAAAGTGATGCCGGACCGTATCGAAACCGGTACTTACCTGGTGGCTGCTGCCGTGACTGGCGGCCGCGTGAAGGTCAAGGACACCGATCCGACCATCCTTGAAGCCGTTCTGGAAAAACTCAAGGAAGCCGGCGCTGAAATCACTACCGGCGAAGACTGGATCGAGCTGAACATGCACGGCAAGCGGCCGAAAGCCGTCAACGTGCGTACCGCTCCGTACCCGGCGTTCCCGACCGACATGCAAGCGCAGTTCATCTCCCTCAACGCGATTGCCGAAGGCACGGGCGCAGTGATCGAGACGATCTTCGAAAACCGCTTCATGCACGTCTACGAGCTGCACCGCATGGGCGCTCACATCCAGGTCGAAGGYAACACTGCGATCGTCACCGGCATCGAAAAGCTCAAGGGCGCGCCAGTCATGGCCACCGACCTGCGGGCTTCGGCCAGCCTGGTGATTTCGGCGCTGATCGCCGAAGGCGACACGCTGATCGATCGCATCTACCACATCGACCGTGGTTACGAGTGCATCGAAGAGAAACTGCAGATGCTCGGCGCGAAAATCCGCCGCGTACCGGGCTAGTTTCTGCTTCATGGGCGCAGGGACGTGCCCGTTGATTTGTTAAGATCGAGCCCGTTACGGCTCGATGTGTGTCCGGCGCCATTTGCGACCGGGCATGAGTACCTTGATAAGGACTGACGTTTCCCATGTTGACCATCGCACTGTCCAAGGGCCGCATCCTTGACGACACCCTGCCGCTTCTGGCTGAAGCGGGCATCGTGCCGACCGAGAATCCGGACAAGAGCCGCAAGCTGATCATCCCCACGACCCAGGCCGATGTGCGCTTGCTGATCGTGCGCGCCACCGATGTGCCGACCTATGTCGAGCATGGTGCCGCTGACCTGGGCGTCGCCGGTAAAGATGTGCTGATGGAATACGGCGGCCAGGGCCTGTACGAGCCACTGGACCTGCAAATTGCCCAGTGCAAGCTGATGACCGCAGGTAAAGTCGGCGCGGTCGAGCCCAAGGGCCGTCTGCGCATCGCCACCAAGTTCGTCAACGTTGCCAAGCGTTATTACGCAGAGCAGGGTCGTCAGGTCGACATCATCAAGCTATATGGCTCGATGGAACTGGCACCGCTGATCGGTCTGGCGGACAAGATCATCGACGTGGTCGATACCGGTAACACGCTGCGGGCCAACGGCCTGGAGCCACAGGATTTCATTGCTGCCATCAGTTCCCGGCTGATCGTCAACAAAGCTTCGATGAAAATGCAGCACGCCCGTATCCAGGCGTTGATCGACACCCTGCGCAAGGCAGTGGAGTCTCGACACCGCGGCTGATTCACCTGCGCGACGCTCCGTCGCGCCCGTCTATCCGCCTCATAGCCAGAATTCTCAGGTGCCCAAGCGGATGGAGTGCTAGCTTCGGGTACCTGAGTTTTTCGCCAATCCTATGAGGCTCCCGCTATGACCGCACCGACTGCAATTCGCCGACTCAACGMTGCTGACCCGGATTTCGCGCATCATCTGGATCATCTGCTGAGCTGGGAAAGTGTGTCTGACGACTCGGTCAATCAGCGGGTGCTGGACATCATCAAGGCTGTGCGTGAGCGCGGCGACGCGGCGCTGGTTGAGTTCACCCAGAAATTCGACGGCCTGCAAGTGGCGTCGATGGCCGACCTGATCCTGCCGCGCGAGCGCCTGGAACTGGCACTGACCCGGATCACCGTGCCTCAACGCGAAGCGCTGGAAAAAGCCGCGGCGCGGGTGCGCAGCTACCACGAAAAACAGAAGCAGGACTCCTGGAGCTACACCGAAGCCGACGGCACGGTGCTGGGCCAGAAAGTCACGCCGCTGGATCGCGCCGGCCTGTACGTGCCGGGCGGCAAGGCGTCTTACCCGTCTTCGGTGTTGATGAATGCGATTCCGGCCAAGGTGGCCGGCGTGACCGAAGTGGTCATGGTCGTACCGACGCCACGCGGTGAAGTCAACGAACTGGTGCTGGCAGCGGCGTGCATCGCGGGCGTCGACCGGGTGTTCACCATCGGTGGCGCGCAAGCGGTTGCCGCGCTGGCCTACGGCACCGAAAGCGTGCCGAAGGTCGACAAGGTCGTTGGCCCGGGCAACATCTATGTCGCCACCGCCAAGCGTCATGTGTTCGGCCAGGTCGGTATCGACATGATTGCCGGCCCTTCGGAAATCCTCGTGGTGTGCGACGGCCAGACCGATCCGGACTGGATCGCCATGGACCTGTTCTCCCAGGCCGAGCACGACGAAGACGCGCAGGCGATTCTGGTCAGCCCCGATGCCGGGTTCCTCGACCAGGTGGCGGCAAGCATCGCCAAACTGCTGCCGACCATGGAACGCGCCGAAATCATCAACACCTCGATCAATGGCCGTGGTGCGCTGATTCAGGTTCGCGACATGCAGCAAGCCATCGACGTGGCCAACCGCATTGCGCCGGAACACCTGGAACTGTCGGTGGCCGATCCGCAAGCCTGGTTGCCGCAGATCCGCCACGCCGGCGCAATCTTCATGGGCCGCCATACGTCCGAGGCTTTGGGCGATTACTGCGCCGGTCCCAACCACGTGCTGCCGACTTCCGGCACCGCGCGTTTCTCCTCGCCGCTGGGTGTGTATGACTTCCAGAAACGTTCGTCGATTATCTTCTGCTCCGAGCAGGGTGCCTCCGAACTGGGCAAGACCGCTTCCGTGCTGGCCCGTGGCGAGTCGCTGACCGCTCACGCCCGCAGCGCCGAATACCGCATCGTTGACGACAAGCAGGGGAACTGAGCATGAGCAAATTCTGGAGTCCATTCGTCAAGGATCTGGTGCCATACGTACCGGGCGAGCAGCCGAAACTGGCGAAGCTGGTCAAGCTCAACACCAACGAAAACCCTTACGGCCCATCGCCTAAAGCACTGGCGGCGATGCAAACCGAACTGAATGACAACCTGCGTCTGTACCCGGACCCCAACAGCGACCTGCTCAAGCAGGCAGTGGCTGAGTATTACGGTGTACAGGGCAATCAGGTGTTCCTCGGCAATGGTTCGGATGAAGTCCTGGCGCACATCTTTCACGGTTTGCTGCAACACGATAAACCGTTACTGTTCCCGGACATCAGCTACAGCTTTTATCCGGTGTATTGCGGCTTGTACGGCATTCCATTCGACGCGGTACCGCTGGACGAGCAGTTCCAGATTCGTGTTGCGGATTATGCCAAGCCGAACGGCGGGATCATTTTCCCCAACCCGAACGCCCCGACCGGTTGCCTGTTGGCGCTGGACGCCGTCGAGCAAATCCTCAAGGCCAGCCCTGATTCGGTGGTGGTGGTCGACGAAGCCTATGTCGATTTCGGCGGTGAAACCGCAATCAGCCTGGTCGACCGTTACCCGAACCTGCTGGTGACTCAGACCCTCTCCAAGTCGCGTTCGCTGGCCGGTTTGCGCGTGGGCCTGGCGGTAGGGCATCCGGACCTGATCGAGGCGCTGGAGCGGATCAAGAACAGCTTCAACTCCTATCCCCTGGATCGCCTGGCGATTGTCGGTGCGGCAGCGGCGTTTGCCGATCGCGAGCACTTCGACAAGACCTGCCAGCTGGTGATCGAGAGTCGCGAGTGGGTGGTCAAGCACATGCAGGAGAAGGGCTTTGAGGTGTTGCCGTCGGCGGCGAACTTCATCTTCGCCCGTCACCCGCAGCATGACGCGGCAGGCCTGGCGGCGAAGTTGCGCGAGCAAGGCGTGATCGTCCGGCACTTCAAGCAGGAACGGATTGCCCAGTTSCTGCGTATCACCATCGGTACGCCAGAGCAGAACCAGGCGTTGATCGACGGTTTGGGCGATCTCTAAAACCATCCCCTCACCCTAACCCTCTCCCCAGAGGGGCGAGGGAACTGACCGAGAGGGGCTGGTCGATGTGCTGCGACCTGAGAGATCAAGCCGAACTCAGGTTTTGAAAACAACAGAGTTCGGCTCCCTTTCCCCMTCTCCCCCCTCGGGGAGAGGGCTGGGGTGAGGGGTGGTTTCTGGATCTGCCTATGATTCAAACCACCCCTCAACCTCATTCACTCGTGATGCGGTTCACCGAGGAACGTCAACGAACTGAACACCCCTCGCGTCGCCACATCCGGATTGTCCTTCAACGGGATTTCCACCTGCGCGGCAATCACATTCAACCCTTCGTTGCGCACCAGCACCTGCGCCCGGCCTTCGGCATCGGTTTCCGTGCTCAAGGTGTTCGGCGCATTGCGATAGTCGCCAATCAACTTGATCCCCGCCGCCGGTTTGCCATCGAGCAACACCCGCACCGGCAATGATTTGCCCGGGCCAACGGTCAGCGGATCAACTTCCGGCACAATCAGCAGTTTGATCTGATCGAGTTTAGGCAGCGTCGCTCCCGGCTGATAAATCGCCAGGCTGTACTTGAACGTCTGGGTCGACTCGATGGCGCCCGGCACTTTGCTGCGCCCCTGATTGATCCACTTTTTGTCGGCAGTCTGCGACCACATGCCATTGTCCAGCGCCACGGCCAGCACCGCTGGCGATTTGAGTGGTTGCAGGCGCGCGTGATCGGCCAGGCGTTCTACGGTAACCGGGATCATTTTGCCGCCGATGTCGTAGGCCCAGGCGCCGCTGATTTTTTGCGCCTTGAAGGCGTTGTCTTCGGCGCCGTGGCCGTAGATGACTTCGATGTTGCCGCGACGTTGTTCGGTCCACAGGCCATGGGCCGAGACCTGGCCGGTAAACATCAGGCCGAGCAGCAGGCTGAGCGCTACGGGTTTGAAGTGTTGCATGGTGACTTCCTTTTACAGGTTGAGTGTCAGGCTGACGGTGAAATTGCGCGGCTCGCCGGGGTTGACCCAGTAGTTGCTGTAGGAGCGCTCGAAGTATTTCTCGTCGAAAAGGTTGTTCAGGTTCAGCCCCAACGTGACGTTTTCACTGGCCTTGTAATGGGCCAGCAGGTCGACGGTGTGGTAGGCCGGCAGTTCGAAGTCGCTGCCGGCTTCGCCCGAGCGATCGCCGACATAGGTGTAGGCCGCGCCGACATCCGAGCCACGCAGCAGACCTTCCTGAAATTCATAAACGCCCAGCAAACTGCCGCTGTGCCTGGCCACGCCGAGAATCCGGCTACCGGTCGCAATGGCTTTGTCGCCTTGGGTAACCTCGGCGTCGATGTACGCAAACGCACCGATCACTCGCACAGCGTCAGTGAGTTGCCCGCTCACTTGCAGATCGAAACCCTGGCTGCGGGCCTTGCCCATGGCGCGGTTGCTATCGGTGGCGGGGTCGAGGGCGAGAACGTTTTCTTTCTCGATCCGAAAAGCGGCGAGGGTGCTGCTCAGGCGCTCATCGAACAGCTCGCTCTTAATCCCGACCTCGTAGCCAACGCCTTCTTCCGGATCGAAGGATTTGCCTGTGGCATCCAGGCCGTTGTTCGGTTTGAACGAGGTCGAGGCGTTGGCGAACAGTCCATGCTGTGGCGTCAGTTGATAGAGCAGACCGGCGCGTTGGGTCAGAGCGTCGTGGTGCTGTCGGCTGCGGTTGTTCAGCGTGTGGTCGTCGATGGTTTGCTCGAAGTGTTCCAAGCGTACCCCGAGCATGCCGCGCAGGCGCTCGGTGAACACGATCTGGTCCTGAAGGTTCAGTGCCTGGCTTTCGACCTGCTCGAAAAAGTCCGGGCCCGAGCGCTTGCCATCGGGTTTGGGCTGACCGTAAACCGGGTCGTAGATGTCGATCGCGTAAGGGCCGCCAGCGATCGTGGTGACCCGCTCGTTCTTGCGGAAGTTTTCGTACTCGCTGCCAATCAGCAGTTCGTGTTGCCAGCTGCCGATGTCGAACAAACCGCGCAGTTCGAGCTGGGTGATGCTGTCGTGCCAACGGTTGTCGCGCTCTCGGTAACGGCGGTTGACCGTGTGTTGATCGGCGTTCAACGGGCGGGCTTCCGAGGCAAAGCCCCAGAGTTTGCCTTCCTTGTAATGGCTGGCCAGGCGCAGTTTCCAGGCGTCGTTGAGGTGGTGTTCGAGGGTCGCCTGCAACAGATTGTTGTGGTTGTCGATGTTGCCGTCGTCAGGTTCACCGAGGAAGGTCGAGCGCGAGACACCGCTCCAGCTGTTGTTCGGCGCGACGATGCCACGGTCGAAGGTCGAACTGTGACGGACAATCTCGCTTTCCAGCAGCAGGCTGGTGTCCGGGTTGAGTTGCCAACTGAGCGACGGCGCAACGAACACCCGCTGGCTGTCGACGTGATCACGAAAGCTGTGGTTGTCTTCGACCGCCAGATTGACCCTCGACAACACATCTCCTYGCGGATCGAGCGGGGTGTTGACGTCCAGCGCGGTGCGGTAACGATCCCAACTGCCGGCGCTGGTCTGCAAGGTGCTGAAGGCTTCGGGCTGCGGTTTTTTGGTGACGATGTTCACCGTACCGCCAGGGTCGCCGCGCCCGTAAAGACTGGCGGCGGGGCCCTTGAGCACTTCGATGCGCTCGACGTTTGCGGCGTCCGGGGTGCTCGGGTAACCGCGGTTCGCGCTGAAGCCGTCCTTGTAGAACTCCGAGGTGGTGAAGCCACGCACGCTGTACTCATACAGTGTCAGGCCGCCGAAGTTGTTCTGTTTCGATACGCCACCGGCAAACTCCAGCGCGCGCTCGACATTGTGGCTGCCCAGGTCCTTGAGCACGCTGGCAGGAATCACGCTGATGGATTGCGGGATATCGCGGATTGCGCTGTCGGTTTTGGTCGCGCTGGACGATCGCGTGGCGCGATAGCCGTTCACCGGGCCGGTGGCGGACTCGTAATCGGAGGTGACGCTGATGGTGTCCAGTTCAAGCGGTTGTGGGTCTTCGGCGAACACCGGATCCCCCAGCAGACCCAGGGCCAGGCCTGCCAGAGGAGCAAATTTACGAGACGGCATGAGATCGTTCCAATAGCGATATTGAAACAATATAACATGCCTAATGAGAATGTATGCTTTTAGAGGCTTCGAGACGATTGGCGCTGTCGAAGGCCTCGAAAAGATCGTCCGAACGCGGCCCGAACCTTCGGCAGTTCCTACGAATTACTCTTCTTCTTTGACCGGGGCCGGTGGCGGACGCAGGCCGATTTCTGCGGTCAGCTTGAGTTCCTTGCCATTGCGTATGACCTGAACAGTCACTTTGTCGGTCGGTTTGATCCGCGCCACCTGGTTCATCGAACGGCGGCCATCGCCGGCCGGTTCGCCGTCAATGCTGAGGATCACATCGCCCAGTTGCAGGCCGGCTTTTTGTGCCGGGCCGTCGCGGAAAATCCCCGCAACCACAATCCCCGGACGCCCGGACAGACCGTACGATTCCGCCAGTTCCTGACTCAACGGCTGCACTTCAATCCCCAGCCAGCCGCGAATCACCTGGCCGTGTTCGATGATCGACTTCATCACTTCCATCGCCAGCTTGATCGGGATCGCGAAACCAATGCCTTGTGAGCCGCCGGACTTGGAGAAAATCGCGGTGTTGATCCCGGTAAGGTTGCCGTTGGCGTCTACCAGCGCACCGCCGGAGTTGCCCGGGTTGATSGMGGCGTCGGTCTGGATGAAGTCTTCGTAGTTGTTCAGGCCCAACTGATTGCGCCCAGTGGCGCTGATGATGCCCATGGTCACGGTCTGGCCGACACCAAACGGGTTGCCGATGGCCAGCGCGACATCGCCGACGCGGATGTTTTCCGAGCGGCCGACGGTGATCGACGGCAGGTTTTTCAARTCRATTTTCAGYACCGCGAGGTCGGTTTCCGGGTCGCTGCCGATCACGCGAGCCAGGGTTTCACGACCATCCTTGAGCGCGACAACGATCTGGTCGGCGCCGGTGGTCACGTGGTTGTTGGTCAGCAAATAACCTTCAGGGCTCATGATCACGCCGGAACCGAGGCTCGACTCCATGCGCTTCTGCTTGGGCGCGTTGTCGCCGAAGAAACGCCGGAATTGCGGGTCTTCAAACAACGGATGGCTGGTTTTGTTGACCACTTTGGTGGTGTAGAGGTTGACCACTGCCGGTGCGGCAATGACCACGGCATCGGCGTAAGACACCGGTCCCTGTTGGGTCTGAGTGGTTTGTGGGGCTTGTTGCAGGTTCACATCCAGGGTTGGCAGGCCGACCCATTGCGGGTAACGCTGGATGATCAACAACGCGATAAGCACGCCGGCCAGCAGCGGCCAGCCAAAAAAACGCAGACCCTTGAGCATTGAACAAATCCTGGGAGGTTACGAAGGACCATGGACGGCCCATAATGTCGCGCATTATACGAGGCCGCGCGCGCCTCTGAACGGGATATTTAGGAGTCTTTTATGGCCGTCGCCCTGAGCACCCTGGTAGAAGAAGCGGATCGTTACCTTGCCAGTTCGCGGATTGCCGATTATTGCCCCAATGGCCTGCAAGTCGAAGGTCGGCCGCAGGTCATGCGCATCGTCAGCGGCGTCACGGCCAGCCAGGCGTTGCTCGATGCCGCGGTCGACGCCAAGGCCGATCTGGTGCTGGTTCACCACGGCTACTTCTGGAAAGGTGAAAACCCCTGCATCACCGGTATGAAGCAGCGTAGGCTCAAAACCCTGCTCAAGCACGACATCAGCCTCCTGGCCTATCACTTGCCGCTGGATTTGCACCCGGAAGTGGGCAACAACGTGCAA
This sequence comes from Pseudomonas sp. 05T35, assembly GCF_056396605.1. NCBI lineage: Bacteria > Pseudomonadati > Pseudomonadota > Gammaproteobacteria > Pseudomonadales > Pseudomonadaceae > Pseudomonas > Pseudomonas sp. 05T35. The sequence continues at coordinate 3,516 of NZ_JBFTLU010000069.1, read as the reverse complement.
CTGGCTCGCCAACTGGACATCACCGTCGAAGGCCCGCTGGACCCGGAAAACCTCAAAGTGGTCGGGCTGGTCGGTTCGCTCGCCGAGCCGATGACCGCGCGCGACTTTGCCCGTCATGTGCAAGAGGTCATGGGGCGTGAGCCATTGTTGATCGAGGGCAGCAAAATGGTCCGGCGCGTCGGCTGGTGCACGGGCGGTGGCCAGGGCTATATCGATCAGGCGGTGCTGGCCGGTGTCGATCTGTACCTGAGTGGTGAAGCATCCGAACAAACCTTCCACAGCGCCCGGGAAAACGACATCAGCTTCATCGCCGCCGGCCATCACGCCACCGAACGCTTTGGCGTGCAGGCGCTGGGGGATTATCTGGCGCGACGGTTTGCCCTTGAACACATCTTCATCGATTGCCCGAATCCGATTTGAATCCCTGGAATCTGCGAACACTGGGGATCAAATGTGGGAAGAGCCGGGCGACGTTCGTCTGCTCGCGATAGCGGTGGGTCAGTCAACACCGCTTTCGCGAGCGGGCTCGCTCCCACAAGGGCCTGCGGCGCCCGAACAGGCAGGTATATTCATATGCTCTTTCGATCTAGTCGGCGTCCTGATTAGAAGAGGTCGCTGTGCTAGCATTCGCCGCTCGAACACGGCCCGCTGGCCGTTCATAAGAAAGCTTTCGTGAGTAGCCATGGTCGACAAACTGACGCATCTGAAACAGCTGGAGGCGGAAAGCATCCACATCATCCGCGAGGTGGCCGCCGAGTTCGACAACCCGGTGATGCTGTACTCCATCGGTAAAGACTCCGCCGTGATGCTGCATCTGGCACGCAAGGCGTTCTTCCCGGGCAAGCTGCCGTTTCCGGTGATGCACGTCGACACCCAATGGAAATTTCAGGAGATGTACAGCTTCCGCGACAAGATGGTCGCAGAGCTGGGCCTTGACCTGATCACCTACGTCAACCCGGAAGGCGTGGCTCAAGGGATCAACCCCTTCACCCACGGCAGTGCCAAGCACACCGACATCATGAAGACCGAAGGCCTGAAACAGGCTTTGGACAAGTACGGCTTCGACGCAGCCTTCGGTGGTGCGCGCCGCGATGAAGAGAAATCCCGCGCCAAGGAGCGCGTGTACTCGTTCCGCGACAGCAAGCACCGCTGGGATCCGAAAAACCAGCGCCCGGAGCTGTGGAACGTCTACAACGGCAAGGTCAACAAAGGCGAATCGATCCGCGTATTCCCGCTGTCGAACTGGACCGAGCTGGACATCTGGCAGTACATCTACCTCGAAGGCATCCCGATCGTCCCGCTGTACTTCGCCGCCGAGCGCGAGGTCATCGAGAAGAACGGCACGCTGATCATGATCGACGACGAGCGCATCCTCGAGCACCTGAGCGACGAAGACAAAGCCCGCATCGTCAAAAAGAAAGTGCGTTTCCGTACCCTTGGCTGCTACCCGTTGACGGGCGCGGTGGAGTCCGAGGCCGAAAGCCTCACGGACATCATTCAGGAAATGCTCCTGACGCGAACTTCCGAGCGCCAGGGCCGAGTCATCGATCACGATGGCGCCGGCTCGATGGAAGACAAAAAACGTCAAGGTTATTTCTAAGGGGCTGTCATGTCGCATCAATCTGATTTGATCAGCGAGGACATCCTCGCCTACCTGGGCCAGCACGAACGTAAAGAGCTGCTGCGCTTTCTGACGTGCGGTAACGTCGACGACGGCAAGAGCACCCTGATCGGGCGCCTGCTGCACGACTCCAAGATGATCTACGAGGATCATCTGGAAGCCATTACCCGCGACTCGAAAAAAGTCGGCACCACCGGTGACGATATCGACCTGGCGTTGCTGGTCGACGGCCTGCAGGCCGAGCGTGAACAAGGCATCACCATCGATGTCGCGTACCGCTATTTCTCCACCGCCAAGCGCAAATTCATCATTGCCGACACCCCTGGCCATGAGCAGTACACCCGCAACATGGCCACCGGTGCATCCACCTGTGACCTGGCGATCATCCTGGTCGACGCCCGTTACGGCGTGCAGACCCAGACCCGTCGCCACAGCTTCATTGCCTCGTTGCTGGGCATCAAGCACATCGTCGTTGCCATCAACAAGATGGACCTCAAGGACTTCGATCAGGGCGTGTTCGAATCGATCAAGGCCGATTACCTGAAGTTCGCTGAAGGCTTGAAAATGAAGCCTACCAGCATGCACTTCGTGCCGATGTCGGCACTGAAGGGCGACAACGTGGTGAACAAGTCCGAGCGCTCGCCGTGGTACACCGGCCAGTCGCTGATGGAGATACTTGAAACCGTGGAAGTCGCGGGCGACCGTAACTTCACCGATCTGCGTTTCCCGGTGCAATACGTCAACCGGCCGAACCTGAACTTCCGCGGTTTCGCCGGCACCCTGGCCAGCGGTATCGTCAAGAAGGGCGACGAAGTCGTGGTACTGCCGTCGGGCAAGAGCAGCCGCGTGAAATCCATCGTCACTTTCGAAGGTGAACTGGAACACGCAGGCCCGGGTCAGGCGGTGACGCTGACCATGGAAGACGAAATCGACATCTCCCGTGGCGACTTGCTGGTGCATGCCGACAACGTGCCACCGGTCACCGACAGCTTCGAAGCGATGCTGGTGTGGATGGCTGAAGAGCCGATGCTGCCGGGCAAGAAATACGACATCAAGCGCGCCACCAGTTACGTGCCGGGCTCGATCGCCAGCATCGTCAACAAGGTCGACGTGAACACTCTGGAAGAAGGCCCGGCCAGTGCCTTGCAGCTGAACGAGATCGGTAAGGTCAAGATCAGCCTCGACGCGCCGATTGCCCTCGACGGGTATGAAAGCAACCGCACCACCGGTTCGTTCATCATCATCGACCGCTTGACCAACGGCACCGTCGGCGCCGGCATGATCGTCGCCCAGCCTTTGGCGCATGGCAGCTCCACGCACCATGGAAAATTGGCCCATGTAGCCACCGAAGAGCGTGCCCAGCGCTTCGGCCAGCAACCGGCTACCGTGCTGTTCAGCGGCCTCTCGGGCGCGGGCAAAAGCACCCTGGCCTATGCGGTTGAACGCAAGCTGTTCGACATGGGCCGTGCAGTGTTTGTGCTCGATGGGCAGAACCTGCGTCACGACCTGAACAAAGGTCTGCCACAGGATCGCGCCGGGCGTACCGAGAACTGGCGTCGTGCGGCTCACGTCGCACGCCAGTTCAACGAAGCTGGTTTGCTGACCCTGGCGGCGTTTGTCGCACCGGACGCCGAAGGCCGTGCACAGGCCAAGGCGCTGATTGGCGATGACCGCTTGCTGACCGTTTACGTGCAGGCGTCGCCGATGGTCTGCGCCGCACGTGATCCGCAAGGTTTGTACGCTGCAGGTGGCGACAACATCCCGGGCGATTCCTTCCCGTACGACGTACCGCTGGACGCCGACCTTGTGGTCGACACCCAGTCGTTGTCGCTGGAAGAAAGCGTCAAGCAAGTGCTGGACCTGCTGCGTAAGCGCGGTGCGATCTAAGCGTTAGC
>NZ_JBFTLU010000068.1:0-20633 GCF_056396605.1 Pseudomonas sp. 05T35 | reverse complement strand
CCACGAGACCGTCCGACAGGCCTTTGCGCAGTAAGCGCTGGATAAACCCGCGCCTGCCCATTGTCGAGCCACCGCGTAACGCGCTAAGGTTCGGCTCCCCGCTGCGCTTAAATCATGCTGTGCTCCGCCGCGCGGGGATCGCTGGCGGCCGGCACCCGTGACCTGACGAGTAACACGATGGCTGATTTACCGATCAATGACCTAAACGTCGCCTCCAACGAGACGCTGATCACTCCTGACCAGCTCAAGCGTGATATCCCCCTGAGCGACGCTGCCCTGCGCACCGTGACCAAGGGCCGCGAAGTGATTCGCAMTATCCTGGATGGCACCGACCACCGCCTGTTCGTCGTTATCGGGCCTTGCTCGATCCACGACATCAAGGCTGCACACGAATATGCCGAGCGCCTCAAGGTACTCGCCGCTGAAGTGTCCGATACCCTGTATCTGGTCATGCGGGTCTATTTCGAGAAACCACGGACCACCGTCGGCTGGAAAGGCCTGATCAACGACCCGTACCTGGATGACTCGTTCAAGATTCAGGACGGCCTGCACATTGGCCGTCAGTTGCTGCTGGATCTGGCCGAGATGGGCCTGCCAACGGCGACCGAAGCACTTGACCCGATCTCGCCACAGTACCTGCAAGACCTGATCAGCTGGTCGGCGATTGGCGCGCGCACCACCGAATCCCAGACGCACCGTGAAATGGCTTCGGGCCTTTCCTCGGCAGTCGGCTTCAAGAACGGCACCGACGGCGGCCTGACGGTTGCCATCAACGCCCTGCAGTCGGTGTCCAGCCCGCACCGTTTCCTGGGGATCAACCAGGAAGGTGGCGTGTCGATCGTCACCACCAAAGGCAATGCCTACGGTCACGTGGTGCTGCGCGGTGGCAACGGCAAACCGAACTACGATTCGGTCAGCGTCGCGCTCTGCGAGCAAGCGCTGAACAAGGCGAAGATCAAGCCGAACATCATGGTCGACTGCAGCCACGCCAACTCCAACAAGGATCCGGCGCTGCAACCGCTGGTGATGGAGAACGTGGCCAACCAGATCCTCGAAGGCAACCAGTCGATCATCGGCCTGATGGTCGAAAGCCATTTGAACTGGGGTTGCCAGGCGATTCCAAAAGACCTCGCCGAGTTGCAATACGGCGTGTCGATCACCGACGCCTGCATCGATTGGACCGCTACCGAAAAGACCTTGCGCAGCATGCATGCCAAGCTCAAGGATGTGCTGCCGAAACGCCAGCGTACCTGAGCGCATTCAGCGCACACAAAAACGCCGGGCTAAGCCCGGCGTTTTTTTATTCGGTAATCCTGCTCAGAGCTTGGCCGCATGCCGCTGGTGACGCTCCATGTAGCGCTCCACATAGGAGCACGACGGAATGACTGTGTAGCCCATTTCCTCGGCGTACTGCAGCGCCTGTTCGGTCAACGCCGCCGCAATACCGCGACCACGCAACGCGTTGGGCACGAAAGTACGATAGATATCCAGGGTCTGTTTCCCCAGATCCATATAGGTCAGGTAGGCACGATGACCGTCCACATTGGTCTCGAACTGATGACCAGCCTGGTCATGGTGGATGGACAACGCCTCGCTCATCACTACTCCTCGCGGGTCTTGAACTGACCCCTACCTTACCGATGTTTTCCCGGCGAAGGAACCTCTACGCCACCCCGTGTCTGTTTGGACACCGAGAAGAACTGCACCCATCTCGCGCAACCGGACACATTTCGAATAGTAGGCACCAAAGGCTGAAATGCTCAAGGCGCACTTGTCATCACGTCGATTGCGCAGGTTCAGCGCAGGGCACGTAGTGGCGGCTCGACCGAACATCTCCCCTGGTCGATAGCCTGAACATTGCCGGATGTTGAGACTTAAGACGAACCGGGCTTGTTAAAGTCACCTCTACATGCACAAAGAGGCGTGAGCCGCTCCGCAAATTCTGAACAAAAGTGTAGACGAATCGATATAGAGCGACTTTGGCTCTAGAGCGTGAAACAGTCGTAAACGTCTGTCAGCTATACAAGCAGGTCGCTCAGGGCGGGCTTCCCAGCTGACTAATTTTTATACAACACGATTAAAAGTTGCTCGAAAAAGATTCCGCGCCTACAATTTTTTTTGCTTCTTGCGCTACGTCAGTTTACTTACTACAAGTAATGGGTAGTATGTACGCCGGCTATTTCCTCACTCTGAGGAGACAGCTACTTAATAGAAAGTCCTTGAAGGGGAACACGATGAACAACGTTCTGAAATTCTCTGCTCTGGCTCTGGCCGCAGTTCTGGCTACCGGTTGCAGCAGCGTATCGAAAGAAACCGAAGCACGTCTGACTGCTACTGAAGACGCAGCAGCTCGCTCCCAGGCTCGTGCAGACGAAGCTTACCGTAAAGCTGATGAAGCTCTGGCTGCTGCTCAAAAAGCACAACAGACTGCTGACGAAGCTAACGAGCGTGCTCTGCGCATGCTGGACAAAGCTAGCCGCAAGTAATAGTCCTTCGGGATTGTTATCAAGCCGATCCATTTTTTGGGTCGGCTTTTTTTTGCCCGGACTTTATCGAGGGCAATAAAAAACCCACCGACGCCATGAGGCCCCGGCGGGTCGTTTGAAGCGCTTACTGCAGGTCGATCGGTACAGCCGACGCCACAGGCGTGGAGGTATTCGGTACGGCGATTTCCACCGGCATGCCATCTTCAGCGGCGACCACGTCGCGCACCACATCCCAGTTCATGCGCAGGTTTTTGGCCAGATCTTCACGCTTGAGCAAAGCGTTGATCACAGCGGTGTGCTTGTCGACCACCGATGGGTTGCCAGTGTCGTCCAGCGGTGTATGCGCCTCCAGGTAAACCTTGCCGCCACTCACGCCGAACTTGTACGGGTCGTTGAGGATCCGCACCGACGTTCCCACCGGCACCATGCCGGCCATTTCCAGCACATTGTTGTTGAACATGCGGAAGCAGCCATGGCTGGTACGCATGCCGATACCAAACTTCTTGTTCGAACCGTGAATCAGGTAGCCCGGTGTGCCCAGCGTGAACTTGAACGGCCCCAGAGGGTTGTCAGGGCCGGCCGGCACGACGTTTGGTAGCGGATCGCCATCGGCGGCGTGCTCGGCCTTGATCGAGGCTGGAGGAGTCCAGGTCGGGTTCGGCGTTTTGGCAGTGATGCTGGTGTGGGCGATTGGCGAGCCCCAGCCTTCACGACCGATACCCAGCGGGAAGGTGTACACCACGTTCCGGCCTTTGGGGTAGTAGTAGAGGCGATACTCGGCCAGGTTGATCACGATGCCTTCACGCGGGCCCGGTGGCAGGATAAAACGCGTTGGCAGCACGACTTCGGTGCCAGCACCTGGCAACCACGGATCGACACCCGGGTTGGCGGCGACCATTTCCAGGTAGCCCAGATCGTAGGTGGTGCCCAGATCGGCAAAGGTGTCTTCGTACTTGGCTTTGACTGTTTGCACCTGGCCGACGATATCTTCGCCCGGCGGCGGTAAAGGCAGCTCCAATGCTGCAACGGGACCCGCTACACACAAGGCGGCAAGAGACAAGTAGCGGGTGACGGCAGGAAAGCGCGGCAGCATCCGGAACATCCTTCGTATGATCAACAGAGGGTATGGGGGCAAGATTGTACACCGAAGGCCCCGAATTCGGGGAGCCGGGTCGATGGACTGCCCTTTGGGGGCTTTACAGTTCGAAGCGCAACTCAGGCCAGATCGGCGATGTACCGCGCTTCTGCGATTCGAGGATCGCCCGGCACAGCGAGCACAGTCGCTGGTCCTGAAACACCGTCCGGTCGACACTCGACCAGCGCGGCTGCGCCGGCAACAAAGTGCCGCACAGGGTACGGTCGGCCGAGCCGCCCAACTCCAGTTGTCGCGCCACCAGATGCACCCGGACTTCCTGGCAGGCGAACAGATCCAGCTGTTCGTCAGGCTCGATCAGTTGGTAGGCAAACAGGGACCAGGCAGGACGCGGCATCGAGGGCTCCAAATCAGGGGGCGCCACATTAGCCGAAAGACTGCCGCTAGAAAAGCGTCATAGCAGTGGTTTTAGCGTAGGCCAGACATTTTCCAGCAACTTGCCCTGCGCCGCGACCGCCGGGTGAATGCCATCGGCCTGCATCAGCTCGGGATTCCCGCCGATTCCCTGAAGAAAAAACGGTACCAGCGGGACCTTTTTCTCCTCGGCCAGATCGCTGTAGACCTTCGCGAAAGCCTCGGTGTAGCGCACCCCATAATTGGGTGGCAATTGCATACCCAGCAGCAGCACCCTGGCACCGCTCGCCCTGGCGTTGTCGATCATCGACGCAAGATTTTGTTGCAATTGCGTTGGCAGCAATCCACGCAGCCCGTCGTTGCCCCCCAATTCGAGAATTACCACCTCAGGCTTATGCTCCACAAGCAGCGCCGGCAGGCGTGCCTGACCGCCGGCACTGGTGTCGCCACTGATGGATGCATTGACCACCGTCTCGGTGAAACCTTCGTGCTTGAGCCGCTGTTCAAGCAACGACACCCACCCTTGCCGGGTATCCAGGCCGAAAGCTGCGCTGATACTATCGCCAACGATCAGGACTGTACCCGCCGCTGCGTTCTGGGCCATGCACATCAAGGCCAGGCCAGCACTCAAAAACCACACACGCATCGGACTCTCCATGGGCGCAAGCATTCTCACTGCGCGGAACCTTAGCAAAGTGGTTCCCAGCGCGGAAGGTGAACTGACCATCCTGCACGAACTCAACCTGGAACTGAACAAGGGCGACAGCCTGGCCATCGTCGGCAGTTCCGGCTCTGGCAAATCTACCCTGCTGGGTTTGCTGGCCGGCCTTGATCTGCCCAGCAGCGGCGAAGTCACCCTTGCCGGGCAAGCCCTGAGTAATCTGGATGAAGACCAGCGCGCGCGGATACGCGCCGAGCATGTCGGCTTCGTGTTCCAGTCGTTCCAGTTGCTCGACAGCCTCAACGCCCTGGAAAACGTCATGTTGCCGCTCGAGCTGGACGGCCGCAAAGACGCCCGCGAACGCGCCACCGAACTGCTGCGCCGCGTTGGTCTTGGCCAACGCCTGAGCCATTCGCCACGCCAGCTTTCCGGTGGAGAACAACAGCGCGTGGCGATCGCCCGGGCATTTGCCGCCGAACCCGATGTGCTGTTTGCCGATGAACCCACCGGCAACCTCGACACGCACACCGGCGAGCACATCAGCGACCTGCTCTTCGAACTCAATAAGGAAAGCGGCACGACCCTGGTCCTGGTGACCCACGACGAGCGCCTGGCACACCGCTGCCACCGCCTGATCCGCCTTGAAGCCGGCCTGTTGGTCGTCGCCCCTCTGGAGCCTTGATGGCACGTTTGCCGCTGTTGCGCCTGTTCAGCCTCGCCATTCGCCAATTGCTGCGCGATGCCCGCGCCGGAGAGCTGCGGGTGTTGTTCTTCGCCCTGCTGGTCGCCGTGGCGGCGAGTACCGCCATCGGCTATTTTGGTGCCCGCCTGAATGGCGCCATGCTGCTGCGCGCCACCGAGTTTCTGGGGGCGGATATGCTGCTGGAAGGCAGCTCGCCCGCGCGCCCGGAACAAATACAATCCGGCAAGGAGCTGGGGCTGCAACACGCTCAAGTGGTGGAGTTTTCCAGCGTCATCGCCACCGACAACGGCATCCAGCTGTCGAGCATCAAAGCGGTCGACGGGGTCTATCCATTACGCGGCCAGCTGAAAAGCGCGCCCGCGCCGTTCGCTCCCGAAGAGGCCGGTGGAAGTCCGAAACCGGGCGAAGCCTGGGCCGAGGCACGCCTGCTGACGGCACTGAATCTGAAGGTCGGCGACAACATCGATGTCGGCCTGAAAACCCTGCACCTGACTCGCGTGCTGACCTATGAACMGGACCGTGCCGGCAATTTCTACAGCCTTACGCCCCGGGTAATGATCAATCTTGCCGACCTGGCCGCCACCGGCGTGGTCCAGCCCGGCAGCCGGGTCAGTTACCACGAACTCTGGCGCGGTAGCGCACCGGCCCTGGAATCCTATCGACAACTGGTCAAACCGGGGCTGGCCGCCAACCAGCGCCTGCAGGATGCCCGCGACGGCAACCGGCAAATCGGCGGAGCCCTGGGCAAAGCCGAACGTTACTTGAACATGGCCAGCCTGGTCGCCGTGCTGTTGTCCGGCGTTGCCGTGGCGCTCTCGGCGACCCGATTCGCCACCCGCCGCTTCGACGCCAGCGCGCTGTTGCGCTGCCTGGGGTTATCGCGTCGGGAAACCCTGCTGCTGTTCAGCGTACAACTGACCGTGCTCGGCCTGCTGGCCAGCCTCAGCGGCGCCCTCCTCGGCTGGCTTGCGCAGTTGGGGTTGTTCGCCTTGTTGGGTGAATTGCTGCCCAGCGATGTACCACCGGGTGGGCTGCTGCCGGCCGCCGCCGGGATCGGCACCGGACTGGTCGCCCTCGCCGGGTTCGCCCTGCCGCCACTGGCGGCACTGGGTCGCGTACCACCGCTGCGGGTACTGCGCCGCGACATACTGCCAATCCCTTCCAGCACCTGGATGGTTTACGGCACCGCATTGGCAGCCTTGGGACTGATCATGTGGCGCTTGAGCCTGGACCTGCTGCTGACCTTCGCCCTGCTCGGTGGCGGGGTCATCGCCGCACTGGTCCTCGGCGGCCTGTTGCTGCTGGTACTCAACAGCCTGCGACGCCTGCTGGCCCGTGCGTCCTTACCCTGGCGCCTGGGGCTGGGCCAATTGCTGCGTCACCCGCTGGCAGCGGCGGGACAATCGCTGGCCTTCGGCTTGATTCTGTTGTCGATGGCGCTGATCGCCCTGCTGCGCGGTGAATTGCTGGACACCTGGCAAAACCAGTTGCCAAAAAACGCTCCCAACTACTTTGCACTGAATATTTTGCCCGCCGACAAACAGGCCTTCACTGATCGGTTGATCGAACTCTCTGCTCAATCCGCGCCACTGTATCCGGTGGTACCAGGACGGCTGATCAGCATCAACGGCCAACCGGTGCAAGGCATTGTCAGCAAGGACACCGAAGGTGATCGGGCCATCCAGCGTGATCTGAGCCTGACCTGGGCTGCCGACCTGCCCGCCGGCAACAGCATCACGGCCGGTAGCTGGTGGTCTGCGCAGCCGACAGGCGACGTACCCGGTGTTTCGGTGGAAGGCAACGTGGCCGAGAGCCTGAAGCTCAAGCTCGGCGATCACCTGGTTTTCACCGTCGGCGGGATTAACCGCGAGGCGCAGGTCACCAGCTTGCGCAAGATCAACTGGGACAACTTCCAGCCGAACTTCTTCATGATCTTCCAGCCCGGCACCTTGAAAGACCTGCCGGCTRCCTACCTGACCAGTTTTTACCTGGCGGCCGGTCACGACCAACAGATCATCGACCTGGCGCGAGCGTTCCCGGCGGTGACCATTCTGCAGGTCGAAGCCTTGCTGGCGCAGCTGCGCAGCATCCTTGAGCAAGTCACGCTGGCGGTCGAGTACGTGTTGTTGTTCGTGCTGGCGGCCGGCATGGCAGTGCTGTTTTCCGGCTTGCAGGCGACGCTCGATGAGCGCATTCGCCAAGGTGCGCTGCTACGTGCGCTGGGCGCCGAACGGCAGTTGCTGGTCAAGGCGCGGCGGATCGAGTTCGGTTTGCTCGGTGCGGTCAGCGGTTTACTCGCAGCGCTGGGCTCGGAACTGGTGAGCCTGGTGCTTTACCGCTATGCGTTCGATCTGGCCTGGCACCCGCATCCGTGGCTGCTGTGGCTGCCGGTGATCGGCGCGCTGCTGATCGGCGGTGCGGGTGTGTTCGGTACTCGTCGGGCGCTGAATGCCAGCCCACTGACAGTCTTGCGCGAGGGTTGATAAACTTGATGCCTCCTGACCAAAAGAAACCGCAATGAGCCGCTACCGCCCTCCTCGCACCGCCGGCACCGCCCTCATCACGCCTGAGGGCGAAGCGCGGATGCGTGCCGAGTTCCATGAGCTCTGGCATGTACGCCGCCCCCAGGTGACCCAATCGGTCAGCGAGGCTGCTGCGCAGGGCGACCGCTCTRAAAACGCCGAGTACACCTACGGCAAAAAGATGCTGCGCGAGATCGACAGCCGCGTGCGGTTTCTCACCAAGCGGCTGGAAGCGCTCAAGGTTGTCAGCGAAAAACCCAGTGACCCGAACAAGGTCTACTTTGGGGCCTGGGTGACCATCGAAGATGAACACGGCAAAGAGTCGCGCTATCGCATCGTCGGCCCGGATGAACTTGATCTCAAACTAGGCTTGATCAGCATCGATTCACCGCTGGCGCGGGCCTTGATCGGCAAAGCGCTGGATGCCGAAGTCCAGGTTCAGACGCCTACTGGCGAGCAGTTCGTGTATATCGTCGCAATCGACTATCCCTGAATCTCGGCAAGACCTCAGCGACGGGTAATCAACCCTTGGCGAGCAACGCGTGTCAGTTGCCTGATCACTTCGGCTGCGTCTTCGGCGCTGGGCGACTGGATCACCGCCAGATCGAAGCTGTCGCTGGCAAAGCGCGCCAGCGATTCGCCGTCTTCGACAAACTGGATCAGGAACGCTGCCGGGCCGCCAGTACGACGTGGCCAGCCATCGAGATAACGCAGCAGTGTCGGCTGATGATTACCGCCAAGGAGGATTTTTGGATTGCGCTGGGTCGGGTGTGCCGTGATCGGCGCAGGACGTACTTGGGGGCGTAGTGCATTCATCGTGTCGTGTCTCTGCCTCAAAAGTCTGCATGGCAGGTGAGAGGCAACACCGAACCAGCGCTTTAGCGGTATTTCGAAGCCTGTTTCAAGCTTCTATCGGTAACCGGATGAGTTACCTGGCGCCCCGCAAGTAGCTGTTTAAATCGGCGCATGGCAAACATCCTAGAGAAGCCGACAGGACAGTGTCAAGAATCTCGCGCAACAAAAAAAAGACCCGCACAAGGCGGGTCTTTTGGTTGAGTCAGAGCCGTCAGCCGGTAATGGCACGATCGACCGACAACTTGCCTGCGCCTTCGATCAGTACGGCGATGCTGACGCCGAGCAGGGTCAGGGCATATTCATAGCCGTTGTTGGCCATGAACAAACCATTGTGAATGTGCACCGAGAAAATGGCGACCAGTGAGAGGAAGGCTAGCCCCAGCGCTGCCGGGCGTGCCAACAGACCGATGACCAGCGCCAGACCGGCGAAGAACTCGGTACCACCAGCCAGGATCGCCATCAGGTGACCCGGTGCCAGGCCGATGCTTTCCATGTACTGCGCGGTGCCGGCAATGCCATAACCGCCGAACATGCCGAAGAGTTTCTGTGCGCCGTGGGCCGCGAAGATAAGGCCGACGAAGATCCGCATAACGGTCAGACCGTAGCCAGCGCGGGTGGACAGTACCTTGTTGATCAGTGTGCTCATGCTATGTCATCCAGTGTAAGTGTGTGTTGGTTGACCGCTATATTAATCAGTAAACATAATGTTAAAAGCGCAAAAAACCCGCCATAACAATCAGTTTAGTCGATCATTTACGTGAGACAACTTTCTGACCTTGAGGCTCCAATGACTCCCGTTCCCGGTCATATGCCAAAAAGTATTTATTCACACTATTAACATAGCTGACAGGACCCATTCCCACCTGCTCCATAGCAATGCGCTCGACCTGGAAAAACCACTGATTGGGGTTCAAGCCGCGGCGCCGGGCCTCGGCACGCATCCCCTGAACACGTTCCGGCCCAAGGTTGTAGGCCGCCAGGACGAATGCCATGCGCTCACGCTCGTTGAGCTTCGGGCTGGCGAAAAACTTGCGACGGATCAGTGCCAGGTACTTGGCCCCGGCCTGCACATTGTTGTCCACGGACTGAATGTTATTGACCCCGACCCGTTGCGCCGCCGACGGGGTAATTTGCATCAGTCCGGTTGGACCGCTGCCGCTGCGGGCGCTGGGCTCCAACGCCGATTCCTTGAACGCCAGCGCCGCCAGGTTCAACCAGTCCATGCCCTGTTCCCGGGCGTGCTTTTGCAAGACCGGGCGCAGCTTCTCAAGACGTTGGCGGTCGGCGCGGTCCAGCGGGTAGTGAACCTGATACAGGCGTCGGTAAATACGCAGGAAAGCCACATCCTCATCGGACGGGGTCTTATAGGCTTGCAGAAAACGATCAATGCTCGCTCGCAACATCGATGCATCACGACGGACGAACCAGTACTCCTTGCCCGGCTCGCTGATGACCACCTGGCGATCGAAACGCAGCTTGGGCAGGATCTTGCCCCAGCGCTCGGCAATCGGTTGCTCGACGATGGTCAGGTGAAAAATCCCGCCCTGCACCATCTCCAGCACGTCTTCGACCGCCAGGCTCGGGTCGACCCATTCGACCTTGACCGGTGGCAGTTTGTGCAGCGCCAGCTTCTGATTGATCTGGTTGATTGCCTCACCGGCCGTGCTACCGGCGGGCAGCGCCAGGGTTTTACCGGAAAGTTGTTCAAGCCGGGTATAGCGGCGTTCGCCCTTGATCCCCACCAGCAGCAACGGCACGCTTGCGCCAATCGGCTCGCTGGTACTGACCGCGTGCGCGGACTGCGCATCGAGCAACTCCCCCGGTGCTACCAGGTCACCCTCGCCGCGCTGTAACGCGCCGAGCAATTGATCCTTGGCTTTGGGGATGATCTTGAGGGAGATTTCCTGGCCGTCACGGGCATGGCCATTGAGGTACTGTTCGAAGGCTCGCAGGCGATGGTATTCAACGCCGATGGCCTGGCCCTGGACCTCGCCGGAACTGTTCCGGCTCTGATTGACCAGCACCCGCAATACGCGGCTGCCGCGGATTTCCGCCAGATCGCGGACCTTGCCCGACTGAACGGCTTCCAAGGGACCCGCCAACCGCGCAACGGCCGGCATCGGCAGCAGCATCGACAAGCACAGCACTAGCAAAACCTGGAGTCGTGTCATCCGTTCTCCGGAAAGAATACTGTCCAACGTCTCGATATTTCGAGCCGTGGGTCGACAGAAACAGAGCGCCTGGAGCGCTGGCAGAGTGCGAAAGAGTGCAGCCGCGACGGCCAACTGGCCCGTCGAAGCTCTCTTCCGGCATCAAAAGACAGCTTTAACTCTTTGTAGTTCTTGGTTTTTATTATAAATCTACAGCTCTGGTATGCTTTCCGGCCAAAGGCTAGGGTCACACCATGCAACTCATCGATATCGGCGTCAACCTGACCAACCCCAGTTTCGCCGACAAACACCAGGCGGTACTCGATCGCGCCTATGCCGCTGGCGTCTGCCAATTGGTGCTCACCGGCACCAGTGTCGAAGGCAGTGAACAGGCCCTGGAGCTGTGCCAGCAACTGGACGAAACCGGGCAGCGGTTGTTCTCCACCGCCGGTATCCACCCGCATTCGGCCAGTGACTGGAATGCCGACAGCGCTCAGCGCCTGCGCAGTTTGCTCAAAGAACCCAACGTGCGGGCGGTCGGCGAATGCGGACTGGATTTCAATCGGGACTTCTCTCCGCGTCCGCAACAGGAAAAAGTACTCGAAGAGCACCTGGCAATGGCCGTCGAACTGCAACTGCCCGTCTTCCTCCATGAACGCGACGCCAGCCAGCGCCTGCTGGAAATCCTGCGCGACTACCGCGACCAGCTACCGGCCGCCGTGGTGCATTGCTTTACCGGCGAGAAGCGGGCGCTGTTCAGCTACCTGGACCTCGACCTGCATATCGGCATCACCGGCTGGATCTGTGACGAACGTCGCGGCACTCACTTGCACCCGCTGGTCCGCGAGATCCCGCGCGGGCGCTTGATGCTAGAAAGCGATGCGCCGTACCTGTTGCCCCGCAGCCTGCGCCCCAAACCCAAGAACGGGCGCAATGAACCGGCGTATCTGACCGAAGTGCTGCGAGAAGTAGCCTTGCATCGTGGCGAAAGCCTGGAAGACGTAGCCGCTCACAGCACCGCGTGTGCGCGAGCGTTTTTCGGGTTGCCGTCGGTTGATTGAACCCGCTACACCAGGATCATCATTGATCCACATCAAAAAGCCCTTCGCTGAGTAGCGGCACAATGCTGGCACCTTGCCAATACTGTTTCCGCTATCAGAGAAGACCTCCATGGGTGCCTGGCTTAGCAACATTTCGCTGAAATACAAATTCTGGGCGGTCAACGCGGTCGCCTTCGTCACCACCCTGCTGCTGGTACTGTATGCCGTGCAGCTGGAGCAACAAGCACGCAACCAGGCCTCACAGCAGTCAGCCGTCGCTCAAGCGCGGCTGATCAGCGGCTGGCCGGTCGGCCAGGCCTTGCCTGAAGCCGCGCACTTCCTGAGTTTCGGCAAAGGCCAGATCCCCCTGCTGAACCAACAGCCATTGCCCGAGTTGAACAACGCCAATGGCTGGGTTGAAATCAATGACATGCCTCTGTTTGGCGAGAACCCGTTGATCGGTGCCGAGGTGCTTTCGCGCACCAACGGCGAGCAGATCGCCGTTCTGGCCTATGGCCCGAGTTTGAGCCAGGTGTTCGGCGAACGATTCGCCAACTACGCGGCAGCCGTGTTCATCCTGATGTTGGCGATGCTTGGTGCCTCGCAACTGTTGATCCGTTTTCTGCTCGCCCAGCTCAACACCCTCAAGGACGTGATGCTGCACGTCGAAAAAACCGGCGACCTGTCGGCTCGCGTGCCACTGTCCTGCACCGATGAGGTGGGCCAGATGGCCAGCGCCTTCAACGCCATGCAGGCCGGCTACCAGCGCGTGGTCAACACCGTGGCCAATACTGCGCGCCAACTGGATCTCGGCGCGGCGCGCCTGGCCGCCAGCATGAACGACGTACGCCACGGCATGCTCGGCCAACAAAGTGAAACCGATCAGGCCGCCACCGCGATCAATGAGATGTCGGCCACGGTTTATCACATCGCCCAACATGCCGGCGCCACTCGCGACCTCTCGCAAACCGCCGACAGCCTCGCCGGCAGCGGCCAGGAAGTGGTCAGCCGGGTACAACAGTCCATCGCCGGACTGTCCACCGGGGTTCAGCAAACCGCCGAGATGATTCAGCGTCTCGCCGAAGACAGCCAGAAAATCAACGGCGTGGTCAGTGTGATTCACAGCATCGCCGAGCAGACCAACCTGCTGGCCCTGAACGCCGCCATCGAAGCCGCACGCGCCGGGGAAATGGGCCGGGGCTTTGCGGTGGTCGCCGATGAAGTGCGCAATCTGGCCAAACGGGTGCAGACGTCTACTGATGAAATCACCAGCATGATCTCGGCGCTGCAAGCCGGTACACGGGATGCGGTGGACTTCATGCAGGAAAGCTCGTTCAAGGCCGATGACTGTGTGCAGCAGGCTCAAGAAGCTGGCGCCGCACTGGCAGAGATCACCGGTGCTGTAGCGCAAATGCGCGAAAGCAACACCCAGATTGCCGTGGCGGCGGAACAGCAGAGCCAGGTGGCAGAAGAGATGAACCGCGCAGTGGTGAGCATCCGTGACGTCACCGTGAACACCGTGCAGCAGACTGTGGATTCGGCCACCACCAGCAATGAACTGGCGACACTGGCGGGTGAGTTGAGCAAGGCGATCGGGCAGTTGAAGCTTTGAGGGACCTGTGGGAGCGAGCCTGCTCGCGATGGGGCCAGACCAGTCAACATCAATGTTGGCCATGACACCTATCGGACCGATAGCCAACCTTGATTCGCCGCCTGCCATTGCCCCACCTATCCTTCAATCATGTGTTCAACACGGATCGAGGATTACCCACATGGGCAAACGTCACCCCAACCTTCCCGCCTGGCAATGGCGTGCATACCCGCAAAACCACCAGCACCCGACCAATCTGGTGTTGCACCTGATTGCCGTGCCGCTGTTCATCGTGGCGTTTCTGCTGATCGTTTCCGGGGTGTTCGGCCTGAGTTTTCTGAACGTCGCCATTGGCGTCGTCGGCCTGCTTGCAGCACTTGGCTTGCAACGCCACGGTCACAGCCTGGAGGTGCTAGCCTCCGAGCCGTTCAGTGATCGCAAAGATGCGGTGTCGCGCTTGCTGGTCGAGCAATTCCTGACGTTCCCGCGTTTTGTCCTCAGCGGCGGCTGGTGGCGCGCCTGGCGCAAACGCCATCATCGCTGAAGGTCTTACGCGAAAATAGTCACCGTCTGCCGGCTCAACGCAATCAACTGCCCTTCAGCGCTCCACAGCGCTGCGGCGGCGTGGCCATATCCGTCACGGGCGTGTTCGATTTCCACGAGATATTTGCACCAGTCCAGCGTGCTCAACGCCTGCAACGGCTGAACGAATTCGATGGTCCAGGTCAGGGTGCTGCCGGCCGCCGGTTTTTTCAGGTGCGGCAGYAATGCCGGAGGCCAGGCATCCACCAGCGCCAGAATGTGCGCCTCGGTGACCGGCTCTTCCTTGACGTCGCCACGCAAGCGAACCCAGCCGCCCATATCCCGGGATTTATTACCGGTGAACGGCAAACCGCCAACACTCCAACGCATCGCCAGATGGCGCATGAACTCGGGCGTCACGCCTTTGATGTAGGGCAGTTCCTGGCAATCGTCCCAGTGTTTCATCTCTGGCGCGGGCGCGGCCACCACCTCGACTTCGGAAGGACGCGAAGCGCCAAAGCTGCCCTGAACCAGGGTCACCACCTGCCCGTTCTGCACGGCTCGCCCCAGCACCTGGCTGACCGCTTTGCCTTCGCGCAGCACATCCACTTCAAAACTCACGGGCACACCGGGTTCGACCGGACCGACAAAGGTGATCGCCAACGAACGCACCGGGCGATCCGCCGGGACTTTCGCGCGCATGGCTTCGTACTGCAACGCCGCGACCAGACCACCGAAACTGGCGCGCCCCTGGGCCCACTCCGCGGGAATAGACAGCTCGTGCGGCGAACTGCGCACGGCGTCGAGCAAATCGGAAAAGCGCATGGAAACCTCAAGGCGGGGAAAGAATTGAACGATCTTAACCAGCCAACAGCGCCTGTACAGCGCCCATTCCGGCCAAAGAGGCTGACAGATAGGCCGCCAACGGCTACGAAAGGCAATCCACGTCAGGCTTTGAAGCAAGCCGAGATGAGTTTGTCGAGCACCCGATCGGCGCGACTTTCAGCCTTGGTCATGGTTGTTCGCCAGTCGGCCACGCAAGGCAGCAAGTCGGGCTCATGCTCGGCACGGGCCAACCATTGCCAGCAATCGTGCCAGTCGCCGAGCGCTTCCTGTGCCGATTTGAGACGCGGCATGGCAGCTTCGGGCAAGCGATCCAGTTCCGGGTAGGCTTCGATCCCATAGCGCACACGCTTGATCAACAGACGCAGGCGATGGCGGTCATGCGCGGGATCGTGCAGGGCCACATCCAGCGCTTTCCATTGTTTGGCCAGGCGCTTCTCGATGCGCGTACGCAAACCCTTGAGCAAGCCTTGACGCTGGGAGGCGCGCAAAAAGCGCGGAAAGGCGTCGAGAATCATCAAAAGCTGCGCCACTTCCGGGCTGTCGGCCACAGCCGGATAGGCTTGCGCCATTTGCACCATCCGGCGCCTGGCTGCGTGCGCGTGACCGTGTGCCAGCAAATATGCCGCCAGCACTTCGCGGTCGCGCAGCGGCGTGGTCAGGCCTCCGACACCTGCCGCCGCCGCTTCGAGTTGTTCGACACCGGGCAAACCGCGCAATGGCCGCAGCAGGCTGCGCAAACGGCGAACCGTCGTGCGCAAGTCATGCAGCGCTTCCGCGTCGGTGCTGGCGCTCAAGCGCGCCTGGCAGGCCAGCAAACGCACTTCCAGCCCCAACACCTTGGCCACCAACCGATTCACCAACGCAGACATCGCTCTCTCCCAAGTCGATAACCAACATCAGATCGCACGTTTACGCCCATGCTGTCGGTAAAACCGGGGGCCGACATGGCGCAAGGTGGAGGTGGATTCAACGCCCTGCGCGGGATTCGCGAATATAGAAGCGTGCTTTCTCGGCTTTTTTAGTGCAGCCCTCATAGGCCTCGAACTGCTGCTGGGTCTTGGCCCCGGTCAACAGCGAAAGTGCCTTGGAGTAACTCACRGTACCAGCGAAACCTTCGGCCTTGGCAATGTCCAGCTCCTGCCAGGCGGCATCCAGTTGACTACCGCAACTGTCGCGGTAAGCAGATTTTCCCGCGCAACCGGCAAGCACCAACGCGATCAATGGCAGACAGATCCAGGCTTTCATCAATGATTCCTCAAGGTATAAAAAACAATCGTGCAGGTAAGACGGCCAATGCTGCAAAAAGTGCCTTGGTCCACCCATGGAAACTATAGCGCTCGCGAGAGTACCCATGTGCCGTTATTGAGTATCGAAAAAACGACGGTAACAGCGTCTCAGAGTCAGCATGATTGAAGCACGCCCCCCATTGGGTGCATTGTTGAAGCCTGTTTGATGAAGGGGCGAGTCATGAAAAAGCGTGTCGCATTGGTGCTGGGCTCAGGTGGCGCCCGAGGCTATGCCCATATCGGAGTTATCCAGGAAATCGAAAGACGCGGTTATGACATCGCCTGTATCGCCGGTTGCTCCATGGGCGCCGTGGTCGGCGGTATATACGCCGCCGGCAAACTCAACGATTACCGCGACTGGATCGAGAGCCTGGATTACCTTGATGTACTGCGCCTGGTGGACGTGAGCTTTCGTCTTGGGGCGATACGCGGCGAGAAAGTCTTCGGGCAGATCCGCAAGATTGTCGGCGAGATCAACATCGAAGACCTGCGCATCCCCTACACGGCCGTCGCCACCGACCTGACCAACCAGCAGGAAATCTGGTTCCAGGAAGGCTGCCTGCACCAGGCGATGCGCGCCTCGGCGGCGATCCCCAGCCTGTTCACACCGGTCATGCAAGGCAATCGCATGCTGGTCGACGGCGGCCTGCTCAATCCTCTGCCGATTGTTCCGGTGGTCTCGAGCCATTGCGACCTGATCATTGCGGTCAACCTCAACGCGACCAACCAGCGGCACTATCAGTTGCCAGTGATCCAGCGCCCTGCCGCGTTCAAAAGCCGCTTCGACAACCTGCTCAACTCGCTCGGTTCACGCCTGCCGTTCCGCCGCAAACAGGCCGAACAATTGCTGCTTCTGGAACAGGAAGCACTGCGCAGTGAAGCCGCCGAAATCAACCCCTGGATCGAATCCGCCGAGCCCGAAGCGCAACAACCCGCTGCCGCCCCGGAAGGCGACGGGGCGCCGAAATCGGCCACGGGCTCATTTATCATCGACAACGTTGGCCCAGCCTCGTTGCTGGACTTGATCAACCAAAGCTTCGAAGTGATGCAAACGTCGTTGGCGCAGTACAAGATCGCCGGTTATCCACCGGACATCCTGATCAACGTGCCAAAGCGGGTTTGCCGTTTTTTCGAGTTCTACAAGGCGCCGGAGCTGATCGCGCTGGGACAGGAAATTGCCCGGGATACGCTGGATCGGTATGAGAATGAGCGCGATTGAGGATTTGGAGACTCTCGAGTGACTGTCCGGGCCTCTTCGCGAGCAGGCTCGCTCCCACAGTGAATCTTCACTGTTCACACAATTTGTGCTCAGCACCGAACCAATGTGGGAGCGAGCCTGCTCGCGATAGCGATTGACCAAACAACGCTGGACTACAGGCAAGCCTCATTCAACAACCGATACCCCACCCCCGCCTCGGTCAGGATAAACCTCGGCCGGGTCGGGTCATCCGCCAGTTTCTGACGCAGATGCCCGACCACAATCCGTAAGTAATGGCTGTCTTCGGTGTGGGTCGGGCCCCAGATGTCCTTGAGCAGTTGCTGCTGGGTGATGACCCGCCCGGCGTGGCGCGCCAGTTGCGCCAGCACCGAGTACTCCTTGCGGGTCAGCGCCACCTCGGCACCGTCCAGCAATACCCGCCGGTACGCCAGATCGACCGTCAACGGGCCGAATTTGAGCGCCGCTTCCTGGGCTTCACCCGCTGGAGCCTGCCGCAACAAGGCGCGGATCCGCGCCAGAAACTCCTGAATACCGAACGGCTTGGTCACGTAGTCGTTGGCGCCGCCATCCAGCGCCTCGACTTTCTGCCCTTCGCTGGCGCGCACTGACAGGACCAGCACCGGCACTGTCGACCATTCACGGAATTCGCGCAGCACTTGCTGGCCGTCCATGTCAGGCAGGCCGAGATCAAGCACCAGCAAGTCCGGCTTGTTCAGCGCGGCCTGGGCCAGGCCCTCGTTGCCGGTGCCGGCCTCAAGTACTTTGTAGCCCTGGGAGGCCAGGCTGATGCGCAGGAATTTGCGGATCTGCGGTTCATCATCAATAACCAAAATGGTCGTGGTCTGGCTCATGGTTCCAAATCAGGCAAAGTAAGTGGCGAGAGAGTAGCGCAGGCAGCATCAGGCTTCACTTTCAAACCCCGGCTGCTCCTGCAATGGCAAATGAATGGTGATGCAGGTGCCGCGCCCACCGATACCATCGGCGACGCTGATCCGCCCGCCATGGGCGCCGACCATGCCCTGGCAGATCGCCAGGCCCAGCCCGGTGCCCTGCCCGCCCCGATCACCACGGGCGGCGGTGTAGAACATGTCGAAGATCTTCGCGCGTTCCTCCTCGGGTATGCCCGGGCCCTCGTCACTCACGGAAAAAAACAGCTCGCTGTCACTGGCACCGGCACTCAGCTGCAAACGGCCATGGGCCGGCGAAAAGCGTGCGGCGTTTTCCAGCACATTCACCAGCGCCTGCTCGATCAATGCGGCATGCACATAGAGCAATGGCAACGCGCTCGGCACATCGGTGCTTACCTGCAACGGCGCCAGCACTGCACGCAAACGATTGAGCGAGCTGCCGACGATATCCGCCGGCGACACCCAATCACGCGCCAGCTTCAAAGCGCCGTGGCCCAGGCGCGTCATGTCCAGCAAATTCTGGATGTAGCGGTCGAGCCGTTCGGCTTCATCGCGGGTACCTTCCAGCAACTCGCGGCGATCCTCCAGCGGGATTGCCTCGCCCAGCGCCAGCAAGCTGTCGATGCTGCCGCGCATGGACGTCAGCGGTGTGCGCAAATCATGGGACACCGACGCCAGCAAAGCACTGCGCAATTGCTCGGTTTCACCGTGCAAACGTGCCGCCTCAAGGTCGTCGGCCAACTGCGCACGGGCCAGCGCTTGAGCCAGCGGCTGACTTAACGCAGTCAGCAAGCGTCGCCGCTGACCACTGAGCTGCTGACCCTCTTTCGGGCAAACACCGAGCAAGCCCAACGGCCCGTCGTCGACCKACAACGGCCACCACCACCAGCGACCGAACGGTAACGTGCCGGTGCCCATGCCGGCCGGTTGATCGTGCTGCCAGGCCCAGTCGGCGGCAGCACGCTCGGCTTCGGAAAACTGCAGCGGGCCACCGGTTTCGACCTTCCAGCCACCCTGCCCGTCACGGTTAACCAGACACAATTGCAGATCGTTCCAGCCAACCAAGTGTGCCGCCGCCGCGCTGATCACTGCTTGCCGGTCGGTGGCGGCGGTGAGCTTGCGCGACAGGTCGAGCAGTTCGCTGGTCTCTTGCTGCGTGTCGCGCAAGGCTTCCAGCTGGCGCCGCTGACGCGCCGCGAGGTTGCCGGTGAGCGCCGCCATCAGCAGGAAAAACAGCAGCGTCAACACGTCTTCCTCACGCTGAATCGCAAAGGAGAAGGTCGGCGGAATGAACAGGAAATCGTAGGTCAGAAATGACAACGCCGCACACGCCAGCGCCGGCCCGAGGCTGCTGCGTACCGCCACCAGCAACACCGCCGCGAGGAACACCAGCGAGATATTCGGCAGCGGCAAAATACTCGACACCGCCCACGCCAGAGCGCTGGCCAGCACCGTCGCCAACAGTGCCAGCGCATAGTCGAACCAGACCAACGAATGCGCCGAACGCTGATGCGGTTGATGCTGCTGTTCATCGCTGTCGAGGACGTTGATTTCCAGKCCACGGGCATTGCGCAACAAGCGTGAGGCCAAGCCGCCGCCGAACAGCCGACGACGCCAACGCTGACGCGACTGACCGACCAGCAGCAGGCTGGCACGCCGTTCGGTGGCGTGTTGAATCAGGGTTTTCGCCACTTCGCCAGCGCGCAGCAGCACCACTTCGCCGCCCAGCCGTTCAGCCAATTGCTGAGCGCTCTGCAGGCGCAAACGCGATTGCTCGTCGCGCACGGCGCCGTTGTCCACATGCACCAGGCTCCACGGCAAATGCCGACGCTGCGCGACCCGACTGGCATGTCGCACCAGACGCTCGGCCTGGGCATCGCCATCGACCCCCACCAACAAGCGACCGCGCACGGCCGGAGCCGCCTGGCCCAACTGTCGGTAGCCGCGACTCAGGTCATCATCGACCTGCGCCGCCGCGGTTTGCATCGCCAGTTCGCGCAGCGCCGTGAGGTTGGTTTGGGTGAAGAACGCATCGATCGCCGCTCGCGCCTGCTCCGGCACATAAACCTTGCCATCTCGCAATCGCTCGAGCAGCTCGCGCGGCGGCAGGTCGATCAACAGCAGTTCGTAGGCTTCTTGCAGCACCCAGTCAGGCAGGGTTTCGCGCACTTGCACGCCGGTGATCCCGCGCACCTGATCGTTAAGACTTTCCAGGTGCTGGACGTTGACCGTGGTGTACACGTCGATGCCCGCTGACAACAACTCCTGGATATCCTGCCAACGCTTGGCGTGGCGGCTGCCGGGGGCGTTGCTGTGAGCCAGTTCATCGACCAGCAC
>NZ_JBFTLU010000067.1:0-21417 GCF_056396605.1 Pseudomonas sp. 05T35 | reverse complement strand
GAGCAGGCTCGCTCCCACATTAGGTTGGTGTTGTCGCCTGGATGTTCTTATGTCGCTTGCGCACCAACCTCATCACCACCACAAAAAACACCGGCACAAACACCACCGCCATGGTCGCGGTGATCATCCCGCCGATCACCCCCGTGCCGATCGCTTGCTGGCTCGCCGAGCTGGCGCCGGTGGCAATCGCCAGCGGTACCACGCCAAGGATGAACGCCAGCGAGGTCATGATGATTGGCCGCAGACGCAAGCGTGCGGCTTGCACCGTGGCGTCGATCAGGTCATGGCCTTCGTCGTACAGGCTCTTGGCGAACTCGATGATCAGGATCGCGTTTTTCGCCGACAGCCCGATGATGGTGATCAGCCCGACCTTGAAGAACACGTCGTTGGGCATCCCGCGCAAGGTCACCGCCAGCACTGCGCCGAGTACCCCCAGCGGCACCACCAGCAGCACCGAAGTCGGAATCGACCAGCTCTCGTACAGCGCCGCCAGACACAGGAACACGATCAGCAACGACAAGCCAAGCAGCATCGGTGCCTGGCTGCCGGACAAGCGCTCTTGCAACGACAACCCGGTCCACTCCTGACCCAACCCCGCCGGGCCTTGGGCGACCAGGCGCTCGATTTCCGCCATGGCTTCGCCGGTGCTGTGACCGGGTGCCGGTTCACCGGAAATGCTGATCGCCGGGTAACCGTTGTAGCGTGTCAACTGTGCCGGGCCCTGAGTCCATGTGGCCTGGACGAACGCCGACAGCGGCACCATTTTGTCGGCATTGTTGCGCACGTGGATCTTCAGCAAGTCATCAACCTGACTGCGTTGATCGCCTTCAGCCTGAACCACCACCCGCTGCATTCGCCCCTGATTCGGGAAGTCGTTGATATACGCCGAGCCGACGGCGGTGGACAGCACATTGCCGACATCGGCGAAGGAAACGCCCAAGGCATTGGCCTGTTTGCGGTCCACGATCAGTTGCACTTGCGGCGCTTCCGCCAGGGCACTTTCGCGCACGTTCATCAGGATCGGGCTTTTCTCGGCAGCCGCCAGCAAGGCACTGCGCGCTTGCATCAGCGCCGCATGACCCAGGCCACCGCGGTCTTGCAGGCGAAACTCGAAACCGCTCGACGTACCGAGGCCGTCAACCGGAGGCGGCAGTATCGAGAAAGCCACGGCATCCTTGATCTGACTCAAGGCACCGTTGGCGCGATTGGCAATCGAGGCCGCCGAGTCATCGCTGCCGCGCTCCGACCAATCCTTCAGCGTGGTAAACGCCAGGGCTGCGTTCTGGCCGCTGCCGGAGAAGCTGAAGCCGAGAATCACCGTGCTGTCGCCGACACCGGGTTCAGTGGCGTTGTGCGCTTCGATCTGCTCGACCACCTGCACCGTACGGTTTTTGCTGGCGCCCGGTGGCAGTTGAATGTCGGTGATGGTGTAGCCCTGGTCTTCGACCGGCAGGAAGGACGAGGGCAGGCGGCTGAAGCAATACACCAGGCCGATCAACAGCACGCCGTAGACCAGCAGATAACGACCACTGCGTTTCAGGGCGTAGACCACCCAGCGCTGATAACCCTCGGTCATCTGCTCGAAGCGCTGGTTGAACCAGCCGAAGAAACCACCCTTGGCATGATGTTCACCTTTGGCGATCGGTTTCAGCAGCGTGGCGCAGAGTGCCGGGGTGAGTGTCAGGGCGAGGAACGCCGAAAACAGAATCGATGTGGCCATCGACAGCGAGAACTGCTGGTAGATCACCCCGACCGAGCCCGGCATGAACGCCATCGGGATAAACACCGCCACCAGCACCAGGGTAATACCGATGATCGCCCCGGTGATCTGGCTCATGGCTTTGCGCGTTGCTTCTTTGGGCGACAGACCTTCGTTGACCATGATCCGCTCGACGTTCTCGACCACGACGATGGCGTCATCGACCAGAATGCCGATCGCCAGCACCATGCCGAACATGGTCAGTACGTTGATCGAGAAACCCAGCGCCATCATGGTCGCAAAAGTGCCCATCAATGCCACGGGCACCACCAACGTCGGGATCAGCGTGTAACGGATGTTCTGCAGGAACAGGAACATCACCGCGAACACCAGCAGCATCGCCTCGCCGAGGGTGTAAACCACTTTGGTGATCGAGACTTTGACGAACGGCGAGGTGTCGTACGGAATCTTGTATTCCACACCGGCCGGGAAGTAGCGCGCCAGCTCGTCCATCTTCTCGCGCACCAGCGTTGCGGTGCTCAAGGCGTTGGCGCCGGGCGACAGCTGCACGCTGACCGCTGTCGACGGCTTGCCGTTGAGGCGGGTCGAGAACTGGTATTCCTGGCTGCCGATTTCGACCCGCGCCACATCACCCACGCGCACCGTGGAACCGTCGGGATTGGCCCGCAGCACAATGTCGGCGAACTCTTCGGGGGTCGACAACTGACCTTTCACCAGCACCGTCGCGGTGATTTCCTGGGTGGTGCGAGCCGGCAAGTCGCCGATGCTGCCGGCCGAGACCTGGGCGTTCTGCGCGACAATCGCCGCGTTGACGTCGGCCGGGGTCAGGTTGAAACCGATCAGTTTCTGCGGGTCGATCCAGATCCGCATGGCCCGCTCGGCGCCATACAGCTGAGCCTTGCCGACGCCGTCCAGGCGTTTGATCTCGTTCATCACGTTGCGCGCCAGATAGTCGCTGAGCGCCACGTCATTGAGCTTGCCGTCACTGGAGGTCAGGGTGATCAGCAGCAGGAAGCCGGCCGATACTTTCTCGACCTGCAAACCTTGTTGGGTCACCGCTTGTGGCAGGCGTGACTCGATCACCTTGAGCCGGTTTTGCACATCGACCTGAGCCATTTCCGGATCGGTGCCGGGCTGGAAAGTGGCGGTGATGGTCGCGGTGCCAAGGCTGCTCTGGGATTCGAAATACAGCAGGTGATCGGCGCCGTTGAGCTCGCCCTCGATCAGGCTGACCACGCTTTCGTCGATGGTTTGCGCCGAGGCGCCCGGGTACACCGCGTAGATCTCGACTTTCGGCGGGGCAACGTTAGGGTACTGCGCGACGGGCAGCTGCGGGATGGCCAGCGCGCCGGCCAACAGGATAAACAGCGCGACCACCCAGGCGAACACCGGGCGGTCGATAAAGAATTGCGGCATAAAGTCTGCGTCCTGCCTACTGCCCGGTGACCTGGGCAAGGGGAAGAGGGGTGTCGTCGATTTCTACTTTTTCGCCGGGACGGGCGTGCTGCAGGCCTTCGATGACAATGCGGTCGCCGGGCTTGAGGCCGCCGGTGACGATCCAGCGATCCTTCTGCACCTGGCCCAGCTGCACCGGTTGCTGGCTGACACGGGCGTCGGCATCGAGCAACAGCACCTGAGCAATACCGGCGCTGTCACGCAGGACCGCCCGTTGCGGCACGCTGATGCCTTGCTGATTCACCGCTTGCTCCAGGCGCACGCGGATGAAACTGCCTGGCAGCAAATCGAGGTCCGGGTTGGGGAACTCGCTGCGCAGAATGATCTGGCCAGTGCCCGGGTCGACACTGATGTCGGCGAACAGCAGCTTGCCGGGCAATGGGTAGAGACTGCCGTCATCCTGAATCAGCGTGGCTTTGGCCTGATCCTGGCCGACCTGCTGCATCTGCCCGGCACGAAACGCCCGGCGCAACTCGTTGAGTTCGCGGGTCGACTGGGTCAGGTCGGCGTGGATCGGGTCCAGCTGCTGGATCAGTGCCAATGGCGTGCTTTCGTTCTGCCCGACCAGCGCGCCTTCGGTGACCAGTGCACGGCCAACCCGCCCGGAAATCGGTGCGGTGACGGTGGCGTAACCGAGGTTCAGTTTCGCCCGTTGCACAGCGGCCTGATTGGCCGCGACATCGGCGGCGGTCTGCCGGACGGCGGCGCGGGCGTTGTCGTAATCCTGGCCGCTGATGGCGTTGCCTTCGATCAACTGCGCGTAACGCTGCTCTTGCAAGCGCGCCTGATAGGCATTGGCCTCGGCTTTGCGCAGCGCCGCCTGGGCGCTGTCCAGATCAGCCTTGAACGGTGCCGGATCGATGCGAAACAGCACATCGCCCTGTTTGACGTCGCTGCCTTCGCGGAAGGTCCGTTGCAGGACTACTCCGGCCACCCGGGCGCGGACTTCGGCGATTCGCGGCGCGGCGATCCGCCCACTCAGTTCGCTGCTGATCGACAGTGGCCGGGCTTCGATGGTTTCGATCCGGACCGTGGCCAGCGGCGCTGTTTCTTCGGCAGTGGAGGACTTGTCGCACGCACTCAGCGTCATTGCCAAGGCAATCAGGCCGAGCTTCGCAAACAGGTTCTTTGACATGTAAATACCCCAATAATGACCCCCAGCATCCTACGGGGAGGGGACGAGCGTAGCGGTGAAGCTTTGTAGGTGCTGTGTGAAATTGTGTAAGGGTTTTACTCACGGGTGCGTGAGGGCGTATATCCTTGGACGCTTGATTTCTATTGCGCTTGGTCGATTGCTATCGCGAGCAGGCTCGCTCCCACAGTTGATCAGGGATGTTCACAACATATGTGTTCACATCAAATCCCTGTGAGAGCGAGCCTGCTCGCGATGGCGGTTTATCGGACGCCACCGCACTTTCTGGAAACACCCATGCCCAACATCCTCCTGGTCGAAGACGATTCCGCACTCTCTGAATTGATTGCCAGCTACCTTGAACGCAATGGCTATCAGGTCAGCGTGATCAGCCGTGGCGACCATGTGCGCGAACGGGCGCGGGTCGATCCGCCGGATCTGGTGATCCTCGACCTGATGCTGCCGGGCCTCGACGGTCTGCAGGTCTGTCGCTTGCTGCGCGCCGATTCGGCGGCTCTGCCGATTCTGATGCTGACCGCCCGCGACGACAGTCATGACCAGGTGCTGGGCCTGGAGATGGGCGCCGACGATTACGTCACCAAGCCGTGCGAGCCACGGGTATTGCTGGCGCGGGTGCGTACCTTGCTGCGGCGCAGCAGCCTGAACGAGCCGCAGACCGCCAGCGACCGAATCCTCATGGGCAACCTCTGCATCGATCTGTCGGAGCGCACCGTGACCTGGCGCGAGCAACTGGTCGAACTGTCCAGCGGCGAATACAACCTGTTGGTGGTGCTGGCTCGCCACGCCGGCGAAGTGCTCAGTCGCGACCAGATCCTGCAACGCCTGCGCGGCATCGAATTCAACGGCACCGACCGCTCGGTGGACGTGGCGATTTCCAAGCTGCGGCGCAAGTTCGACGACCATGCCGGCGAAGCGCGCAAGATCAAGACTGTGTGGGGCAAGGGTTATCTGTTCAGTCGCTCCGAGTGGGAATGCTGAACATGCTGCGCATTCTGATCCGTCTCTACCTGATCACCATCGTCACTTTCAGCGCGGCGATTTATTTCATCCCGGATCTGGTGATCAAGGTGTTTCACGAGCGATTCGTGAATTACAACCTTGATCACTCCCGAGGCTTGCAGAAGCTGATCACTAAACAGTTTCACGGAGTGCCGACCGAGCAATGGACCCATCTGGCCGCGCAGTTGGACCAGGACTTCAGCCCATTGCATGTGGCACTGGTGCGCAATGACGACGCGGATTTCACACCCTACGAACGTGAGCGTCTGGAGCGCGGTGAAAACGTCATCCGCATGGGCGACTGGGGCTGGCGCACGCTGGCGGTCTCGCCGCTGGATCAGCAACTGTCGGTGAAACTGGTGGTGCCACCGGATCCGCTGGACGTCAATTTGTTGTACTGGAGCATCAACGTACTGATCGGCGGCGCGTTGCTGGCGTGCCTGTTGATCTGGCTGCGGCCGCACTGGCGCGATCTGGAACGCCTGAAAAATACTGCCGAGCGCTTTGGCAAGGGCCACTTGAGCGAGCGCACACAGATCCCGCCGAGTTCTAACATTGGCAGCCTGGCCAACGTTTTCGACACCATGGCCGGCGATATCGAAAACCTCCTGAACCAGCAGCGTGATTTGCTCAATGCGGTGTCCCACGAATTGCGCACGCCGCTGACCCGACTGGACTTTGGCCTGGCACTGGCCTTGTCCGACGACTTGCCGGCCGCCAGCCGCGAACGTTTGCAGGGCCTGGTTGCACACATTCGCGAACTGGACGAGCTGGTGCTGGAATTGCTCTCCTACAGCCGTCTGCAGAATCCGGCACGGGTGCCGGAGCAGGTGGACGTGTCGCTGGATGAGTTTATCGACAGTATTCTGGGCAGTGTCGATGAAGAACTGGAGTCGCCGGACATCGTCATCGACGTCTTGCTGCACGGCCAGCTCGAACGCTTCAGCCTCGACCCGCGCCTGACCGCCCGAGCCATCCAGAACCTGCTGCGCAACGCCATGCGCTACTGCGAAAAACGCATTCAGATCGGCGTGCAGGTTTGCCCCAAAGGTTGTGAAATCTGGGTCGACGATGACGGCATCGGCATTCCAGAAGACGAACGCGAGCGGATCTTCGAACCGTTCTATCGCCTGGACCGCAGCCGCGACCGCGCCACGGGCGGGTTTGGCCTGGGGCTGGCGATCAGCCGCCGAGCCCTGGAAGCCCAGGCCGGCACACTGACGGCCGAAACCTCACCGTTGGGCGGGGCTCGGTTCCGGTTGTGGCTGCCGACCCCGGTTTGATCTCGCGCCACCGATGATCGTTGTTGCCGTAACGGAGCTTGGCATGAAGCCGTCACGCGATCCGTAGCAGCTGCCGAGCCCGCGAGGCTGCGTTCGGCTGCGAAGCAGTCGTAAAGTCAGGCAACGCGTTCTCCCAGGAAAACCAAGTGCAGAGGATTTGCGAGGACTTCGTCCTCGAACGCAGCCTCGCGGGCTCGACAGCTGCTACGGGGTTCGGCAGGTAACGATCAAAGTATGACTTCGGCAGCCGTGATCAACCCCACCCCAGCCCGGTCCATCCGTTCCATGGCCGAGGCCAGCGAGCCATTCAGGTCGATCGCCCGGCAGGCGTCCAGCACCACCGTGGCATTGAACCCGGCTGCGCGGGCGTCCAGCGCCGAGAACATCACGCAGAAATCCAGCGCAAGTCCGACCATGAACACCGTATCGATTCCGCGTTCCCGCAGGTATCCGGCCAAGCCGGTGGGGGTGGTGCGATCCGCCTCCAGAAACGCCGAATAACTGTCGATGTCCGGGTTACAGCCTTTGCGGATGATCAACTGGGCGTGAGGCAGGTTCAGTTCGGCGTGCAGTTCGGCGCCGTGGGTGGCTTGCACACAGTGCTCGGGCCACAGGGTCTGGGCGCCGTAAGGCAGTTCAATCACGTCATAGGGTTGGCGTCCGGGATGGCTGGACGCGAACGAGGCGTGCCCGGCCGGATGCCAGTCCTGGGCGATGATCACCTGGGTGAACTGACCGGCAAGGCGATTGATCAAGGGAATGATCCGGTCGCCCTCGGGGACCGCCAGGCGGCCACCGGGAGTGAAGTCGTTTTGTACATCAATGACCAATAGGGCGCAGTGTGTTTGAGCAGATGTGGACGTCATGGCCGGTTACCTCCCTGGAAGTGGAAACGCAAGCATAGCGTCAGGTTCAGACTCTTCAAACGCTGAACAGCGTCCCCCTCGTAGCAGCTGGCGCAGCCTGCGTTCGGCTGCGCAGCAGTCGTAAAATCAGGCACCACGTTTTATCAGGTTCACCGTGGAGGCAGGATTTACGGCCGCTTCGCAGCCGAACGCAGCCTCGCGGGCTCGGCAGCTGCTACTAGTCGGCGGGCAGTAAACGCTGGCGGCAATCGAGTGTCAGGCGGGCGCCGCCGAGTTCGCTGCTGCCGACGTCCAGGGTGAACCCGTGCAGGTTCACGATGGCCGCGACAATCGATAAGCCGAGGCCGAAGCCACCGTTCTTGGCGTTGTCGTCGACGCGATAGAACCGTTGAAACACCGCCGTGCGTTTGTCCGCCGGGATGCCGGGGCCGGAGTCGAGTACTTCAATACGTGTGCTGCCAGCATCGTCGACTGCCCGCACAATCACCTGACCGCCCGCCGGGGTGAATTTGATCGAGTTGCTCAGCAAGTTCGACAGAGCTTCAAACAACAACGCCCGGTCGCCGGTCAGCGCCGGCAAGGTCTGCGGTGTTTGCAGGTTTAAATTCAGTTGACCTTCTTCGGCCAGCGGCAGGTAAAAATCGTACAGTTCCTGCAGCAATGGCAACGGATCGAACACCACAAAGCCCGAACGCCGCTGTTGATCCTCCAGTTCGGAAATCCGCAGCAGCCCGCGAAAGCGCGCCATCAGGGTGTCGGTCTCGGCAATCACCTGATCCAGTTGCAACGCCTCGGCGGAACCTTCGACGGCTTGCTGTTGAATGCGGTAAAGCTGCGCGCGTAGCCGGGTGAGCGGGGTGCGCAGGTCGTGGGCGATGTTGTCACAAACCCCCTTGACCTCGTTCACCAGGCGCTCGATGCGTTCGAGCATGGCGTTGACGATGGCTGCGAGCATGTCCAGCTCATCGCGGCGGCTGGACAGCGGCAAACGGTGGTTGAGGTTGCCGGCGACGATGGCTTCGGCGCTCGCCTGCAAGGCGCGAATTCGCCGCAACGGCCGACGACGCAACAAGTGCCAACCGGCGATGCCGGGGATGATGGTCAGCGAGACTCCCCAGAACAGTGCATGCAGGATGATCCGTGTGACCGCAAACAACGAACCGTTGTCACGCACCAGGACCAGCCAGCGGCCATCCAGTGTGTGGGTCACCACCGCGTCGCAACTGTCGGATGGCAGGCTGGCGTCATCCGGATCGGCGCAGTCGCCCAGTGAATGAATCTTGCCGTCCAGTGGCAGGCTGGCGGGGATCTTGCGAATCAGCCCGTGCAGAGGCCGATGCTGTTCGTCGAACAGCCCGTAGGCGTCGATACCGCGCTGGTCGAAGGTGATGCTGGCAATCAGCGCCTCATCCAGCTGATCACCGTGGAAGCGTGAAAACAGGTGCTGGCGTTGCATCAGCGAATGTTTGGCAAGGTTCTCCAGGTAGCTGGAAACCTCGTAATACATCACCCCCATGAGCAGACAGCTCCAGACCACGAACAGCGCACTGTAGAGCGCCAGCAAGCGGCTGCTGGAGGAGCGCCAGCCTTTAGACGGGTTCAGCAATGACATAGCCCGAGCCTCGCACAGTCCGTATCAGCGGTAGTTGGCCCGGTAGGTCGATTTTTTTGCGCAGACGTCCGATGTGCACATCGATCAGGTTGGTGCCGGGGTCGAAGTGATAACCCCAGACCYCTTCGAAAATCATCATCCGCGTGAGGATCTGCCCGGTATTGCGCAACAGGAACTCCAGCAGTTTGTATTCGGTCGGCAGCAGGCTCAGCACCTGTCCGCCGCGGCTGGCTTCGCGGCTGATCAGGTTGAGCTCCAGGTCAGCCACGCGCAGCGTCGTTGTATAGTCCTTGACGGTGTTCTGGCGGCGTAGCAGGACTTCGACGCGGGCGGCCATTTCGTYGGTGGCAAAGGGTTTGGTCAGGTAATCGTCGCCGCCGGCGCGCAAGCCGCGAACACGCTCATCGACGTCGGACAGGGCGCTGATCATCAGAATCGGCGTCGACACGCCCATGGTTCGCAAGGTAGTGACAATCGCCAGGCCATCGAGCTCCGGCAGCATGCGGTCAAGGGTGATCAGGTCGTAGTCACCGCTGACTGCCCGCGCCAAGCCTTCTCGACCATTAGCGACCCAGTCCACCTGCAGGCCATGGCTGCTCAGCTCGGCAACGATCTCCCGTGCAGTGACGGCGTCGTCTTCAATGGTCAGGATTCGGGTCATGGGGCTTGCCTGAGAATAAGTGAAATACACGGGTGGCAGTGTGCCAAGAAATGTCGGCAAGGGTTCTAAAAAAACTTTCATACAAGGTAAATCGTCTCCAGACAGACACGACTTTTCGTCGCGTGTGACAGAAGGAGGCGCGGCACGGTTCACTGGCCTGGATCAATATTTTGCTTTGGCATATCACGTAACGTAAAGGTTTCAGGGCCTTGTAGCACCGTCAGCTACATTGTCTTGGCGCAGCGATGTCGCGTCATTGCACCCCTGCAACGTGATGCTGACTGACTCCCTTAATGACTTTTCACGGATGAAACATGCCATGCAACGCCTATACCGTACCTTTGATATCCAGCCGCTTGTGCGGGCAGATATGACCATCGAACTCAATGGCCAGCCGGTCAGCGCCGCGATAGGCGAAACTGTGTTGACGGTCATTCAATCCCTCGGTGTGCGTCAGGTCGCACGTAACGATCACGATCAGATCAGCGGGGCCTATTGCGGTATGGGCGTGTGCCAATGCTGTCTGGTGAAAATCAACGGTCGACACAAGCGCCGCGCCTGTCAGACGCTGGTGCAGCCGGGCATGCAGGTTGAAACGGCGGTCAACCGCATTGCCGAGCAGGAGGCACTATGAGCCTGCATCCGGTAATCGTCGGCGGTGGCCCGGCGGGTATGGCGGCGGCCATTGAACTGGCCAGACACGGCGTGCACTGCACCTTGCTCGAAGAAGCTTCGCGGCTGGGCGGGGTGGTGTTTCGCGGGCCGTTGCGCGACGGCGTACAGCTGGACTATCTGGGGCCGCGTTACGCCGAGTCCCTGGCCAAACTGCATGGCGACTTTATGGACCGTTGTGCGCTGATCGATGTGTGTTTGAACACGCGGGTTGTCGGTGCCGAAGGGACTCGGGCGTTGGTCATGCTGGACGCTGACGAACGCGTGCAGGAAATCACCTACCCGCAATTGTTGCTCGCCGCCGGATGCCATGAGCGCAGCGTGCCGTTTCCCGGCTGGACGTTGCCGGGCGTGATACTGCTGGGCGGTCTGCAACTGCAAATCAAGAGTGGCGTGGTCAAGCCGCAAAGCCCGGTGGTGATCGCCGGCACCGGTCCGTTGTTGCCGCTGGTTGCCTGTCAATTGCATGCCAGCGGGGTGACGGTTGCCGGTGTGTTCGAGGCCTGCGCGTTCGGCAAGATCGCCAAGGAAAGCCTGGCCCTGCTGAACAAACCGCAGCTGTTCCTCGATGGGCTGAGCATGCTCGCTTATCTGAAACTGCACCGAATCGCGATGCGCTACGGTTGGGGTGTGGTCGAGGCGCAAGGCGAGGGCGAGTTGCGCAGCGTGACCGTCGCACCGTATTCCAGCAACTGGCAGCCAGACCTGAGTCGCGCCGAGCAGGTGCCGGCGCAGACCCTGGCGGTGGGCTACGGCTTTATTCCGCGGACTCAGCTCAGTCAGCAAATGGGCCTGGAACATGGCTTCAGCGATGACGGTTATCTGCGCGCCACAGCCAATATCTGGCAGCAAAGCAGCGAGCCGCACATTCACCTGGCCGGTGACATGGGCGGGATTCGCGGTGGTGAGGCAGCGATGCTCAGCGGTCGAATCGCTGCGTTGTCGATCCTTGTGCAGCGCGATGTGCTGAGCAGCGAAAAGGCGCTGCACTTGCGTGAGCGCTATCTGGCGAAACTCAAGTCCATCGTGCGCTTTCGCGCGGCGGTGGATCGCTACACCGAACGCGGTGCCGGACAGACCGCGTTGCCGGCTGCCGATACGCTGATCTGCCGCTGTGAAAACGCCACCCGTGCAGACATCGATCGGGCGCTGTCCCAAGGCGTTCAAGACATGGCCAGCCTGAAAATGCGCACGCGGGTGAGCATGGGTGATTGTCAGGGGCGGATGTGTGTCGGTTATTGCAGCGACCGCTTGCGCGAAGCCACCGGGCGCCAGGATGTAGGCTGGTTGCGCCCGCGTTTTCCCATCGAGCCGATCCCTTTTTCGGCTTTCCAGAACCTCGGCACGGATGCGTTGAATCATGAGTAAGTTCTACGATGTGGTGATTGCCGGTGGCGGTGTGATCGGGGCTTCTTGCGCCTATCAACTGTCGAAACGCAAGAATCTGAGAGTCGCGCTGATCGACGCCAAGCGCCCTGGCAACGCGACCCGTGCGTCGGCCGGCGGCCTGTGGGCGATTGGCGAGTCGGTGGGGCTGGGCTGCGGGGTGATCTTCTTTCGCATGATGTCGGCCAATCGTAAGCGCGAAGCTCAGGGCGCGGCGGTGGCGGTCGACTCCAGCACGCCGCATATCCTGCCGGATTCGTTCTTTGACTTTGCCCTGCAATCGAATGCGCTGTACCCGGACCTGCACCGCGAGTTGCAGGAAAAGCACGGCATGGATTTCAAGTTCGAAAAAACCGGGCTGAAGTTCGTGATCTACGACGATGAGGACCGCTTGTACGCCGAGCACATCGTCGCCTGCATTCCACACCTGGCCGATCAGGTGCGCTGGCTCGACCAGGCCGCACTACGCGAGGCCGAGCCGAGCGTCAGCCATGAAGCGCGCGGGGCGCTGGAGTTTCTCTGCGACCATCAGGTCAGCCCGTTCCGCCTGGCGGACGCCTACACCGAAGGCGCCCGGCAGAATGGCGTCGACCTGTATTTCAACACCAACGTCACTGAGGTGTTGCGCCAGGGTTCGCGGGTTGTTGGTGTGCAGACTGCCGAGGCCGGCGAGTTCCGTTGCGATACCTTGATCAACGCTGCGGGTGCCTGGGCCGCGGAGCTCAGCCAGCAAGCTACGGGCATCCGTATTCCGGTGAATCCGGTCAAGGGCCAGATCTTGCTGACCGAGCGCATGCCAAAGATCTTGCGTGGTTGCCTGACCACCAGTGATTGCTACCTGGCGCAGAAGGACAACGGCGAGATTCTGATCGGTAGTACCACCGAAGACAAAGGCTTCGACGTGACCACCACCTACCCGGAAATTTATGGGCTGGTGCAAGGCGCGATCCGCTGTATCCCAGAGCTTGAACACATCAATCTCAAGCGCTGCTGGGCAGGGTTGCGGCCGGGCTCACCGGATGAGCTGCCGATTCTGGGGCCGATGAAAGGGGTTCAAGGCTATCTCAATGCCTGCGGGCATTTCCGCACTGGCATCCTGACGTCGGCGATCACCGGCGTGTTGCTCGACAAACTGGTGAACAACGAAGCGTTGCCGCTGGACATCACACCGTTCCTGGCGGACCGGTTTGAGGTGAAAAAAGCGGTAGCGGTCAAGCAGGCAGAAATGGCCTGAATTGGCTCAGGCGTTCTGCGAGCAGCGGCAATAGCTGTTCGCAGGACGCCTCGATTTTCATGTCCAGCAACTCATCGGCGCGAGTCTTGCCCAGGTTGATGGCGATCAACGGTTTGCCGCGGTCGGCGATCACCCGACACAGGCGAAACGCCGAAAACGCCATCAGCGATGACCCCACTACCAGCAAACCCGCAGCCTGCTCGGCAGCGGCCATGGCTTTGGCGGCGGTGGCGTGCGCGACGTTTTCACCGAAAAACACCACATCCGGTTTCATTCGCTCACCCTCGCAGTTTGGGCAACGGGGGACTTGAAAGTGCGACTCGAAGGCCGGGTCGAGCAGGGTGTCACCATCGGGTGCCTGTACCGCATCGACACCCGCCAGATAGGGGTTTTGCGCTTCCATGAGGCGCTGGATCGAGTCCCGGTCACTGCGTTGGCCGCAATCGAGGCACAACACCCGGTGCAAGCTGCCATGCAACTCGATCACGTCCGGGCTGCCAGCCTGATCGTCATCATCGGTTGCCGACCGCGCCGCACCCCATCGGTGTCGCGGTAATCGGGAATGCCCGACGCCGTGCTGATACCGGCCCCCGTGAGCACCAGCAACGGCTGCTCGACCATCAGGTTCTGAAGGTGGTCGATCTGTTCGCGAATGGGGCTTTCGAACATGGTCAGTGCTCCGGTTGCCGGGTTTCACAACACGATGCAGGATAGTTGTTATCCGGTCTACTGCGCGGGGTTGGCAGTTGATCGAAAAACTGTGCTCTGACGTGCGTTTGTGGCGTCTAGCGTCTGTGTCCCCGCGGTGGTACGGGGCGTGAATTCGGAAGCCGGCATGCAAGCGTTGTTGAACGAGATTCTTGACACGGTTCGCCCCCTGATCGGACAGGGCAAGGTGGCTAATTACATTCCTGCGCTGGGCAGTGTGCCGGCCGATCAGTTGGGCATTGCGGTGTATGGCAATGACGGCGAGCTGTATTGCGCCGGCGATGCCCACACGCTGTTTTCGGTGCAGAGTATTTCCAAGGTGTTCAGCCTGGTGCAGGCCATCGAGCATTCCGGCGAGGCGATCTGGGAGCGACTCGGTCACGAGCCTTCCGGTCAGCCGTTCAATTCGCTGGTGCAACTGGAGTTTGAGCGCGGTCGGCCGCGTAATCCGTTCATCAATGCCGGGGCGCTGGTGATCTGTGACATCAACCAGTCACGCTTTGCCGCACCCGCGCTGTCGATGCGCGATTTTGTGCGGCGGTTGTCCGGCAACCCGCAGGTGATGGTCGACAGCAAAGTCGCCGAGTCGGAGTACCAACACCGTGCGCGCAACGCGGCCATGGCCTATCTGATGCAGTCGTTCGGCAACTTCCATAACGATGTGGAAGCCGTGCTGCGCAGCTACTTCAGCCATTGTGCGCTGCGCATGAGCTGTGTCGATCTGGCCCGTGCTTTCTGTTTCCTGGCCAATGACGGGTTCTGCAAGCACAGCGGCGAACAGATCCTCACGGCGCGCCAGACCAAACAGGTCAACTCGATCATGGCCACCAGCGGTCTGTATGACGAGGCTGGCAATTTCGCTTATCGCGTTGGTCTACCGGGCAAGAGTGGCGTGGGCGGTGGCATCGTGGCCGTGGTGCCGGGGCGCTTTACCGTGTGCGTCTGGTCACCGGAACTGAACCCGGCAGGTAACTCGCTGGCCGGCATGGCAGCGCTGGAGTTGCTGAGCCAGCGTATTGGCTGGTCGGTGTTCTAGACATTAGGGCATGTCAGTCAAGCCGTTACGCGAGCGCAAAACGTTACTCGAACCGTAGCAGCTGCCGAGCCTGCGAGGCTGCGTTCGGCCGCGCAGCGGTCGTAAAGTCAGGTAACACGTTCGTTCAGGTAAACCGCGTACGCAAGATTGGCGAGGACTGCGTCCTCGAACGCAGCCTCGCAGGCTCGACAGCTGCTACGGGCGCTGTTACTCCGGTGGGTCGAGGTGATCCAGGGCGCGATTCACTGCCAACTCGGCCAGGGAAATCATCTGTTGAATCGCCAGCGCGGTATTGCGCTTGGGACCTTCGAGGTCGAACGCCAGATCGCTGGCCATGACATTGGCCGAGGCGAGGGTTTCGCAAGCGTGGGCCAGCAGGGTTTCAGAGTCGACGTCGGGGGCGATGACGAAGATGCAGCCGGGGCGTCGGTCGGCTAACAATGCCTTGGTCTCGGGTAGCACCAGGTAATGATCSAGCGCACGGTGTGCGGCGGCGTGGAGTTCTTTTGARTYGAGGGARGCGTAGGGGGAAACCGGATCGGTTTCGGGGGGATTSGGYGTGGCTTTGAACATGGTGATGCTCCAAATGTAAGTAGAGGAACCATCACCCTCGCTACCAAACGAAGGGTGGTGGCCATACGCGGGTTGGTAGACCGGACACTTGGAAACCGGCGCGCCCGAGGGCGCCCTGCGCATGGCCACCATAAAAACAAATGCCGACAAAAAGCACCTGCATAAGGTGACGCTGTGCGCCGTGTGTCCGGGCTACCAAACCCGATCGCTGATAATCAGCGACACGGAAACGATAGAGGCGAGGACCAAAGCGCACAAGCCGGCGGATTCTGGCGCAGGTGTAGGTCGCTACGCAAGGCGCTGTAGCCTCTGATGGGCACTGCGTAGGCAAGCTTAAACACCCGTCGTAGCAGCTGCCGAGCCCGCGAGGCTGCGTTAGAGGCGGGCCGCGTTCGGACAGAGTCCTCGCCAACCCTGCATACGCGGTTTACCTGACAGAACGTGTTGCATGATTTTACGACCGCATCCGTCCGGATGCGGCCCAGACCGAACGCAGCCTCGCGGGCTCGACAGCTGCTACAGGCGCGGGCTCTATACCTTGCAAGGCCGATTCGGTACACACGCAGGTGTTATCTATGTAAGGCCTTACGTGGATGGCCAAGACATAAAGTGCCCCCTGATCTTCAGGCAAGAAGACCGGACATCCACTTAAAGGGAATTAATCAACGTGCCAAACAGCAATGAATACTCATACACGAACGAACAGGTGAAAGCGGCGTTTTCAGACATCAGCGCCAGTCTGTTCAAAGACAAGGCCATTAGTACCTCCAACCCGCAAATGCTGATCGTGGCGGGTATCCAGGGCTCGGGGAAAACCTGGTTGCTGGAAGAGTCACTACTGAAAACCGACAACTACTCGAACTACATCAGGCTGTATCTACCTGAGTACCGCAAAAAGCATCCGCAGTATTCGCAGATGGAACCCCACGGCGTGCTGCACGTATATGAGCACACCGAGGCCTTTGTGCGGGCGGTGTGTGCAGAAATCTTCAAGAAGGCCTTTGCCGAGAAGTACAGCATCATCATGGAGTCGGCGCTGGACTCGGCAGACTTCGCTGCCTTCCCGCCGCTGGCCGTGTCAGCCGGCTATCAGTTTGAAGTTCACGTGGTGGCCTGCAAAAAAGAGTTCACCCATTTGTCGACCATCACCCGTGGCTTGAAGAGCCTTCAAAACAAGCAATTGGAGCGCTTCCTGAAACTCTCGGAGCTTGAGACAAGCCTGGGCAATGCTGAGAAAGTGCTTAACGCTTTTGAAGAGGCTTGCGTGCAGAAGGTCGGTTCTCAGATCACCCTGTATGAGCGCGGGTTCGGTGAACTTAAAAACCGAAAGGCCGTCTGTCGCAGCCGGTGCGACACGGTCGGTCAGTTGACCGCGCAATCGGTGGTCGATCATAAGGGGGCGACAGTGGCTGTCGCTGACAACCCGGTCGCCATCGAGCGAGCCCCCGGAAAAACCTCACGCTCCTGTTACACAGCTTATAACCACATCGTGAGCGCCGAGGTGAGCCTGCGGCGTGATCGACGGGAGATGGTGTGGGATTGCCAACTCGCGCTGCTGGAGGCGCTACGCCTGAATAATCAGGTCCCCGCATTCGTCAACACTGATCTGGTGGGTTACGTGTTCAAGCATTTGCATCACTGATCRACCGACAAGTAGCCCGCCGTCGGCGGGCTTCCTGCCAAACCCCTTGAGTCAAAACGCAAAACACGAACAACCAAACGCGCCCCAGAACCCCTGGAAGTCACTGACGGGGGCGTTCGACAAACGCGCCCGCTCATGGCTGTGGGCATGCACCGCGCAGGCGCCTGCGCATTGATGCATCCGGGCGGTGAGCGGTGCCAAGGGTTTCCAGTGCCCCGGCACGTTTACCACCGGTGACCAGTCGGGCATGACCGGCAAACGCGGCGGGCCGAGTTTTTCGAATTCGAGGCTGCCGTACACCACCTTGCCGTCGACCACGGTCAGCACCGATTCAATCCATTTGATCGCTTCGTCGTCGACGCTGAAGTAGTCGGCAGACAACGCCACCAGATCGGCCAGTTGCCCGACCTTGATCTGACCTTTTGAGCCTTGCTCGGAGGAGAACCAGGCGCTGCCATGGGTGTAGAGTTCCAGCGCCGTGTCGCGGCTCAGACCTTGCGGGTACAACTCCAGGCCGCCGACGGTGCGACCGCTGACCAGCCAGTAGAGCGACGTCCACGGGTTGTAGCTGGAAACCCGCGTGGCGTCGGTGCCGGCACCGACCGGGATGCCTTCGGCGAGCATGCGCTGGATCGGTGGGGTGTGCTCGGCAGCCTTGGCGCCGTAACGGTCGACAAAATACTCACCCTGAAAGGCCATGCGGTCCTGAATCGCAACGCCGCCGCCCAGTGCACGAACCCGTTCGATGTTCTGCGGGGTGATGGTTTCGGCGTGATCGAAGAACCACGGCAGCCCGTCGAACGGGATATCGCGGTTGACCTTTTCGAACACGTCGAGCATTCGGCTTATCGATTCGTTGTAGGTGGCGTGCAGGCGAAATGGCCAGCGCTGCTCCACCAGATGGCGCACCACCGGTTCCAGTTCCTGCTCCATGGTTTGCGGCAGATCGGGGCGTGGTTCGAGGAAGTCTTCAAAGTCGGCGGCGGAGAACACCAGCATTTCGCCAGCGCCGTTGTGCCGCAGGAAATCGTCACCCTGGCCGTAGTGCGAGGTGCTGGTCCAGTTCTTGAAGTCAGTCAGCTCTTCCTTGGGTTTTTGGGTGAACAGGTTGTAGGCGATGCGCACGCTCAGTTGCCGGTCTTTCGCCAACTGCTGGATGACCTGATAGTCGTCCGGATAATTCTGAAAACCGCCACCGGCATCGATGGCGCTGGTGACACCGAGGCGATTGAGTTCGCGCATGAACTGCCGGGTCGAGTTGACCTGATAGTCCAGCGGCAACTTCGGCCCCTTGGCCAGCGTCGAGTACAGAATCATCGCGTTCGGACGGGCGATCAGCATGCCCGTGGGGTCGCCATTGGCATCGCGCTGGATTTCGCCACCCGGCGGGTTCGGGGTATTGCGGTCGTAGCCCACCACTTTCAGCGCCGCGCGGTTGAGCARGGCGCGGTCRTACARGTGCARRACGAACACYGGKGTRTCMGGYGCAGCCTKGTTSAGYTCTTCAATCGTYGGCAKGCGCTTTTCGGCGAACTGGAAYTCRKTCCAGCCACCGACCACSCGCACCCATTGCGGTGCAGGCGTGCGGTCGGCCTGATCCTTGAGCAGGCGCAAGGCGTCGACCAATGACGGCACGCCTTCCCAGCGCAGTTCGAGGTTGTAGTTCAGGCCACCACGGATCAGGTGCAGGTGCGAGTCGTTGAGGCCGGGGATCACCGTACGCTTTTGCAGATCGATGATTTGCGTGCTGGCGCCGCGCAGGGGCATGACGTCTGCATCATTGCCGACGGCAATAAACCGCCCATCCTTGATGGCGACCGCGCTCGCAAGGGGCTTCTCCCGGTCAACCGTGTGCATGCGACCGTTGAACAGGATGAGATCGGCTGGGGAGCTGGCCATGCTGGCACTCTGCGCAAATAGAGGACTGGTCCAGGCACTGACGGTGCCTGCCGAAAGGCCTTGCAGTACGCGGCGGTGGTTGAAGTCGTCGTGTTCATCAGGTGGGCTCATGGCGCCGTTCTCCGCAGGTGTCCGGTCTCGATGTGTCGGACGGGTACATTTACGACCGGCAGAAACGACGAATCCCGCCATAAAGGCGGGATTCGCAGATAGCCAGAGGGTTCCCGAGGGCGGGAGCCGCCGTCTTAGCCTGGGAACAGCTCGGACAGTTTCATGGCCAGCATCATGTCGCCTTCAGCGCGCAGTTTGCCGCCCATGAACGCTTGCATGCCGTCGGTCGAACCGTCGACGATGCCTTGCAGGGTTTCGCCGTCCATGACCAGAGTCACTTGAGCGTCCGGGTTCTCGCCTTCTTTCAGTTCGCACGCGCTGTCTTTGACGATCAGAGAGAAGTTCTTGGTGTCGTCGATGCGGAAACCGAAAACCAGGTCCAGACCGGCAGCAGCGGCTGGGTTGAACTTGGCTTTCATGGCTTGTACGGCGTCATCTACGGAAGTCATGGTTCGATCCTTTTCATGAAGTGTTACACAGGRGTCACAGTGATCCGGACT
Organism: Pseudomonas sp. 05T35; assembly: GCF_056396605.1. Lineage (NCBI taxonomy): Bacteria > Pseudomonadati > Pseudomonadota > Gammaproteobacteria > Pseudomonadales > Pseudomonadaceae > Pseudomonas > Pseudomonas sp. 05T35. The sequence goes on along the minus strand of NZ_JBFTLU010000067.1, from coordinate 1,907 downwards.
CAACGGAAAGTGATGAGTTCCGGGGCCTTCAGCAGCTGCAAATGTGCATGACTGTTGAAGGAAGYCAGCGCCACCTCGCGACCACGGAACTTCAGTTGGTTGAGCGAGGTGTTGACGATTTGCCAATTCAGTTCAAAGGCCTGCTTTGCCGGCATTTGGGTAATCAGGTGGAGCAGGGCAGTGATGGTCCCGCCGGAGGTGAATACGGCGATTTTCTGGGTGTTGTCGGCCTGTTCGAGAATACGCTGCAAACCGGCCTGGACCCGTTCGACGAAGCATGGCCAGCTTTCCAGCCCGGGTGGGTCGTAAGTACCGGCCAGCCAACGTTCGATGATCAGGGCAAAGATTCGCTGAAACTCGCCGCGATTCTGCGCGGCATTGCGCAGGATGTTCAGGGCTTCGGGTTCTTCGGGCAGCAGGTCTGGAAGCAGAGCGCGGATCACCGCGTCGGCGTCGAACTCGTTGAAGGCCGAATCGATTTCCAGGGGCGGTACCGGCAGGCCGACAGCGCCGAATTGTGCCAGGGCACTGTTGGCGGTGTGTTGCTGGCGACGCAGGTCGCCCGACAGGCAGCGATCGAAACTCAACCCCAGTTCAGCCAGGTGACTGCCGAGCACTTCTGCCTGACGAATACCGGTCGGCGACAGCACGTCGTAGTCGTCTGCACCGAAAGAGGCCTGGCCATGTCGAATCAAATAGATGCTGCCCACGTCCGCGTCATCCGGGTACGTTGAAGGTTTTGCGAGGTTATGAGGATGGCGATGAGCTGTCAATGAAAAAACATACGCTTGTTTGAAATGCTCGTTGGAGGCCTGTCACAGAAGGTTTCACGACTGGTCGCAACGCGGCTGCATGGGTATGCTGGATGTATACGCGTCCGCGTGTTCAGCGGCGCACTGTCGTTAAGGAGTCAATGTGGATTTTCTTGCCGAGTACGCAAGTTTTCTGGCTAAAACCGTTACCCTGGTGATCGCTATTCTGGTGGTCCTGGCCAGCTTTGCGGCGTTGCGCAGCAAAGGCCGGCGCAAGTTCGCGGGCCAGCTGCAGGTCAGTAAACTCAATGATTTCTACAAGGAGCTGCGTGAGCGCCTGGAGCAGACACTGCTCGACAAGGACCAGCTCAAGGCCTTGCGTAAATCCGAAGCCAAGTCCGAGAAACAACAGAAGAAAAAGCCGGAAGCCAAACCCCGGGTGTTCGTGCTGGATTTCGATGGCGATATCAGGGCTTCGGCGACTGAAAGCCTGCGCCATGAAATCACCGCGTTGTTGTCTTTGGCCACACCAAAGGATGAAGTCGTGCTGCGCCTGGAAAGCGGCGGAGGCATGGTTCACAGCTACGGTCTGGCGTCCTCGCAACTGGCGCGCATTCGTCAGGCCGGTGTGCCATTGACCGTATGTATCGACAAGGTCGCGGCCAGCGGCGGTTACATGATGGCGTGCATCGGCGAGAAGATCATCAGCGCGCCGTTTGCCATTCTGGGTTCGATCGGGGTGGTGGCGCAGTTGCCTAACGTCAATCGCCTGCTGAAAAAACACGACATCGACTTTGAAGTCCTGACGGCGGGTGAGTACAAGCGCACGCTGACAGTGTTTGGCGAAAACACCGAGAAGGGCCGGGAGAAGTTCCAGGAAGACCTGGATGTGACCCACGAACTGTTCAAGAACTTCGTCTCACGCTACCGGCCGCAACTGGCGATCAATGAAGTGGCCACCGGTGAAGTCTGGCTGGGTGTTGCCGCACTGGAAAAACGACTGGTCGATGAGCTGAAAACCAGCGATGAATACCTTGCCGAACGGGCCAAGGGCGCAGAACTGTTTCACCTGCATTATGCCGAACGCAAGAGCCTGCAGGAACGCGTTGGCCTGGCGGCCAGTGGTTCGATTGATCGGGTCTTGTTGACCTGGTG
>NZ_JBFTLU010000066.1:0-13788 GCF_056396605.1 Pseudomonas sp. 05T35 | reverse complement strand
GTCCTGAACGTATCGCCTGCGGCAGTGCGTCATCTGCACATGGATAACGATGCGGTCAGCTTTGAAGGGCGTTTCGGTGGTGTGCCGCATACGCTGTACGTGCCTATCGCTGCGATCCTCGGCATTTATGCCCGGGAAAACGGTCAGGGCATGGTGTTCGATCTGGAATCGCCTATGGAAGACGAGGAAGAGCTCGAGCCGGATGATGATCTTCCACCACCCGACAGCGAGCCGCCGCGACCTAGCGGCCGGCCAAGCTTGAAGGTAGTGAAGTAATAAAAAAGGCGATCCGCAAGGATCGCCTTTTTTATTACGCAGGAGCTGTAGATCAGTCGATGTACTCGAACAGCTTCACAATCTTCTGTACGCCAGAAACACCCTGCACCAGGTTGGTGGCCTGGTCGGCTTCCTGTTTGGTCAGCAGACCCAGCAGGTAGACGATACCGTTCTCGGTCACGACCTTGATGCGCGAGCCCGGGATGCTGGCGTCGGCGAGCATCTGGGTTTTGATCTTGGTGGTCAGCCAGGCATCGTTATTGCGGGCCAGTATCGACGAAGGCTGCATCACTTGCAGTTCGTTGTGCACGGTCTTTACCCGCTGAACTGCAGCAGCGGCTTGTCCGGCCAGTTCCTTGAGGTCGGGGCGTGGCGTTTGTCCGGCGAGCAGTACCACACCGTTGAAGCTGGTGACGATGATGCGCGAGCCTTTATCCAGGTCCGGGCTGGCCTTGGCCACGTTCACGCCGACCTTGGTTTCGATCAGGGAGTCGTCGATCTTGCTGCCGAAGGTGCGAGTGCCGCGATCGTCTTCAATGGGGGCGTCGCGGGTCGCGGTGAGTACCGAGGTGCAGCCGCTGATGCCCAGGCTTAGAGTCAAGGCCAGAAGGCCAAGGCGATTAAGGGTCATTCTTCACTCCCGAACAATTGGCTGTCGATCAAGTCGCAAAGACAATGGATCGCCAGCAGGTGGACTTCCTGGATACGTGCGGTGACATTGGCCGGGACGCGTATTTCGACGTCTTCGGGCAATAACAGTGATGCCATGCCGCCGCCATCGCGTCCAGTCAATGCTACGACAATCATTTCGCGATCATGTGCGGCCTGGATCGCTTGAATAATGTTCGCCGAGTTGCCGCTGGTGGAAATCGCCAGCAGCACGTCGCCGGGTTGGCCAAGCGCGCGGATCTGTTTGGAGAAGATTTCGTTGTAACTGTAGTCGTTGGCGATCGAGGTGATCGTCGAACTGTCGGTCGTCAGTGCAATCGCCGGCAAGCTCGGGCGTTCGCGCTCGAAGCGGTTGAGCAGCTCGGAGGAGAAGTGTTGTGCGTCACCGGCTGAACCGCCGTTGCCGCACGAGAGCATTTTGCCTTCGTTGAGCAGGGCGTTGACCATCACTTGGCTGGCTTGCTCGATGTGCGGTGCAAGTACGTCCATCGCCTGTTGCTTGGTATCGATACTGGCCTGAAAAAGCTGGCGAATTCGCGATTGCATGTCCATCTGTGTGACCTTAAGTAGCGCGGCTTGGTGGCACAGCAATGTGCAGCCCGCAAAGCAAAGAGCAAAAGTGTTGAGTGAAGATCGGCCTTGTCTTTGAGCAGTCAGCTGTCAAAGGCGTTCCTTAGCCAGTTCAAATGAGCCGCGTTGCCGTCTATGGCAACCACGTCGAAACGGCAGGGGGAGTTGGCCCAGCGCGACTCGCGCTGCAGAAAATACTGCGCGGCGAGTATCAATTTCTGACGCTTGCGCGCATCGATGCTGCCGAGCGCGCCACCCCATTGGGTGTTTTGTCTGTAGCGGACTTCGACGAATACTACTGTATCGCCATCAAGCATGACCAGATCAAGCTCGCCGCGTTTACACAACCAGTTCTGCGCCAGGAGGCGCAGACCTTGTTGCTGGAGATGCTTGAGCGCCTGGCTTTCAGCATCTCGACCGCTTTGTTGGCGTGACCTGTCGGGCATCAGCGTGGCGTGTCAGGCAGGCGTTGAACCTGGCCGTTGATGAACTGTGCCCACGGCAGCTGACGTTGAATGCGTTGCGACGAGGTCATGCTCAAGGTGCCTGACTGACCTTCGATGGTGCTGTCTGGCAGTGCCTTGAGTTGGCCCAGGCGTGGCGCCAGGCGATAGGCGTCGACGCCCATTGCGTAGAGGCGGCCCAGGCTGCCCGCAGCTTGTGGCCATTGAGCGGTCACTTGTCTGCGCAGCGGGTCGTTGGCGTCCAGCAGCCACGGGGTTTCGCAGAAGCGAACGCCGTTCATGTCGTTGTACTGGTTCTGGTCGCCGCTGGCGCTGAATACGTGGGAGGTGGCGTAAACCGGTACGTCACCTGCGTATTGAAAGTTCAGCGTTGGCTTGATCTGTTGGGCTTGCTGCGGTGTCGAGGCGAGGAAAATGAACTCGATGTCCTGACGGCGCGAAGGCTGTGCAGCGACCTGCGAGCCTACGGTGCTTTGCAGGCTCTTGGCGCGACCTTCGCTCTGACGCAGCTGGAACAGGTCGGCGATTTGCTGAGCCAGGGCTACCGGCTGATCAACGCGTTCGATACCAATGACGGTGCCGCCGTTGGCTTCCCAGTCCTGGCGGAAGGCTTTAAGCACGCGATCGCCCCATTCGCCTTTCGGTACCAGGGCAGCAGCGCGGTGCAGGCCGTCGGCGCGTGCGCGACGGGAAACCTCGCGGGCTTCGTCTTCAGCAGCCAGGCCGAACTGGAACAGTTGGGCCGGACCTTGTTCGCCTTCGCTGTAGTTCAGCGCCAGCGTAGTGATCGGCAGTTGCGGGCGAGTGCTGAGTTGTTTGACCAGCGGTTTTTCCAGCGGGCCGATGACCAGTTGCACGCCGTCGGCTTGTGCCTTGCGATAGAAGTCATCCAGCGACGTCAGGTGCGAACTGTCGTAGAACTCGATGGCGGGCGGCTTCTGCCCGGCTTGCTGGGCCTGGTAGTGAGCGGCCAGGAACCCTTCGCGCAGTGCCTTGGCGACCGATGCCAGAGGACCGTCTTGCGGAAGCAGCAGGCCGATCTTGCTGAGCGGTTGGCTGGCCAGTTCCTTGAGCTTGGTCAAAGGCAGTGGCAGCACCAGTGCAGCGGGGTGTTTAGGGTGCTGTGCGCGCCAGTTGTCGATAGCGGCCTGTTGCTGTTCCAGCGTAGCGGCGTTTTTCACCGCCACGGCCAGGCTCATCCAGCCGCCGAGATCGTCGGTGGTGATGGGTTGCAGTTGATCGGTCGGCAGGGACGAAATGAGCGCCCAGATTGCCTCGTGGTTTTTGCTGGCCGCGTCATCCTTGAGCAGTGGGGCAATAAAGATGCGTTCGCGGGCGGCGGCCAGGGTCTGGCCGTCGGCTTCAAGGGCGCGGGCATGGACGGTGCCGGTGCGCACTTGCTGCTCGACTGGCATCTCGCTCAGGTGTTGCAGGCTCGGATGGCTCAAGGCGGTCAGTGCTGCCTTGGGCTGGTTACGAGTCAGCGCCAGTTCGGCGGCCAGGGTGCTGGCATACACCTGTTGGCCGGGTTTCAACTGGTCCATCGGGACCTGCTGAAGGATTTGTGCAGACTGGCCGGCATTACCTTGGCGGTAAGCCAGGTCTGCCGCGCTCAGGCGTAACAGGGCAGCCTTCTCCGGTGTTTTGCTGGTGGCAGCCTGTTCGAGCAATTGCTCGATACTGGCATCCGCAGTCCGTGGAAGTTCGCCAAGGCTGGAGGAGGGCGAGCTGGCGCAAGCCGCCAACAGGGCAGCGAGGCAGAGGGCAGAGAACAGCCGCAGGCAAGCGATCATGTAATGTTCCTGATACTCGATCAAATTAGCGTGGAATTGTACCCAAGCGCTGGCCGGGGCGCGATGTTACTGGCGTGAAACCTTCAATTTAGGTCGTGTAAATGTTACGGCGATCAACAAAAGGGCGTGGAGCAAGATGATCGCTGCGCGCATTCAGGGCACTTCTACGCGCTACAATGCCGGTTTTACCGATCATGAGGTGTGCGCTTTGACTGCTCCAGGTGCTTTGAATTCCGTTGCTGGCTCGCTTTTTGTGGTGGCGACGCCCATCGGCAACCTGGACGACATCAGTGCGCGGGCGCTGAAAATCTTGCGTGAAGTGGCGTTGATCGCGGCTGAAGATACTCGTCACTCCTTGCGGTTGCTGCAACATTTCGGGATCGCGACACCGTTGGCGGCGTGTCATGAGCACAATGAGCGCGATGAAGGCAGTCGCTTCATCACGCGTTTACTGGCCGGTGACAATGTCGCGCTGATCTCCGATGCGGGAACGCCGCTGATCTCTGATCCGGGTTATCACCTGGTGCGTCAGGCGCGGGCGGCAGGTATCAATGTAGTGCCGGTTCCCGGTGCGTGCGCATTGATCGCGGCGTTGTCTGCGGCAGGGTTGCCATCCGACCGGTTCATCTTCGAAGGCTTTTTGCCGGCGAAGGCGGTGGGGCGACGTGCGCGTCTGGAGTCGATAAAGGAAGAGCCGCGTACGTTGATCTTTTACGAAGCGCCACACCGGATCCTCGAGTGCTTGCAGGACATGGAACTGGTATTCGGTCCGGAGCGTCCGGCGCTGCTCGCTCGCGAGCTGACCAAAACCTTCGAAACCCTCAAGGGGTTGCCGTTGGCCGAGTTGCGGGCATTCGTCGAGAACGATAGCAATCAGCAGCGCGGCGAGTGTGTGGTGTTGGTGTCCGGCTGGTCGGCGCCAGAGAGTGAGGAGGCGGTGAGTAGCGAGGCAATGCGGATTCTCAATCTGCTGCTCGAAGAAATGCCACTCAAGCGTGCTGCGGCGTTGGCGGCGCAAATTACCGGTGAGCGCAAGAACGTTCTCTATCAGGTGGCCCTGGATAAACAGAAAAGCGAGTAAGCGCGCGGGTTGCAGGGCGGCAAAAGGCTTTTATCGCTTGTTCTTCGGGCTCTCTGCCGTTAACCTTTGCGGCGGAGAGTCGATTGGACAGTCGCTGCCCTCTATGAAAATTAGGGGGGGGAGGAAAGTCCGGGCTCCATAGGGCGAAGTGCCAGGTAATGCCTGGGAGGCGTGAGCCTACGGAAAGTGCCACAGAAAATAACCGCCTAAGCACTTCGGTGCCGGTAAGGGTGAAAAGGTGCGGTAAGAGCGCACCGCACGACTGGCAACAGTTCGTGGCTAGGTAAACCCCACTTGGAGCAAGACCAAATAGGGTCCCAAGGCGTGGCCCGCGCTGGGACCGGGTAGGTTGCTAAAGATGTCCAGTGATGGCCATCGTAGACGAATGACTGTTCAAGACAGAACCCGGCTTATAGATCGACTCTCCACCTTTTTGTTCCTTCGGCTTGAATCTTCGGCGGAAGGACGTGGTAATACTGGTTGGCCATCTGCTGAACCCCTGGCAGAGGCTCCAATACAGTAATGATTACCCTCCCTGCTTGAGTCAGTGGCAGAAGGGCTTTGTAATACCGATTAGCTAGCGCTTGAACCGTTAGTCGCATCACCCAGGTAGTGGCCAATTCCCTCCCTGCTTGAATCAGTGGCAGAAGGGCTTCGTAATACCGATTAGCCAGCGCTTGAACCGTTAGTCGCATCACCCGGGTAGTGGCCAATTCCCTCCCTGCTTGAATCAATAGCAGAAGCGCTTTTGTAATACCGAAAAAATCTTACTCTTAACAAATCACTTTAACTTCTGAACGTAGCCTTCAGTGCTGCTTCAAGTTATTGAACAAAATCATCCGCCAAATACTCGTAACCCCTTCTTTTGCAGCGCTAAATCTCCGATCTGTAAGGGTTTTCCTTCAATCCGTGCCTTGACGGTGTGGTGGGCGCATTCCTATAGTGTGCGCAAGTGGCGGAAAGTGGCATGAAGTGGGTTTTTTAAGCGTAAAACGCTAAAATTTGGAGAAACGCTGACGTGTTTCGCGGAGCTAACGCTATCAGTCTCGATGCAAAAGGCCGTCTCGCCATGCCGAGCCGGTATCGTGACGAGCTCGTTTCGCGAAGTTCCGGGCAATTAATTGTCACAATTGATGCCGTTGATCCTTGTTTATGTGTTTACCCGCTCGATGAGTGGGAGCTGATTGAAACCAAACTGCGCGCACTGCCTTCGCTTCGCGAAGAGAACCGCCGCTTGCAACGTTTGCTGATTGGTAATGCCGTCGACCTCGAGCTCGATGGCAGTGGTCGTTTTCTGGTTCCGCCACGTCTGCGCGAATACGCCAAATTGGATAAGCGCGCGATGCTGGTAGGCCAACTGAACAAGTTCCAATTGTGGGACGAGGATGCCTGGGATGCGGTTTCTGCTGCTGACCTGGCTGCTATTCAACAACCGGGCGCCATGCCTGATGAACTGCGTGATTTGATCCTGTGACTATTGATAGCGGCTTTAACCACATCACCGTACTGCTTGACGAAGCCGTTGAGGCTCTCGCCGTACGCCCTGATGGCTGCTATCTGGATGGCACGTTCGGGCGTGGCGGGCATAGCCGTCTGATTCTCAGCCAGCTCGGTCCCGATGGTCGGTTGCTGGGATTCGACAAAGATCCTCAGGCGATTGCCACCGGGCAAACGCTAGCGGCCGAAGACGGCCGCTTTGTCGTTGTACAGCGCAGCTTTGCCGAGCTCGGTTCGGAAGTTGCCGAACGCGGTCTGGCCGGCAAGGTCAGCGGCGTCCTGCTTGACCTGGGCGTGTCTTCGCCACAGCTCGACGACCCGGAGCGTGGCTTCAGTTTTCTCAATGACGGCCCGCTGGACATGCGCATGGACCCGTCTCGGGGGATCAGCGCGGCAGAATTCGTCAACACCGCACCTGTCGAAGAAATTGCCCGCGTGTTCAAGGAATACGGCGAAGAGCGTTTCTCCGGCCGTATGGCCCGTGCCGTGGTCGAGCGTCGCGACATCAAGCCCTTCGAACGCACTGGCGATCTGGCTGAAGTCCTGAAAGTCGCCAACCCTGCCTGGGAAAAGGGCAAGAACCCGGCGACCCGCGCGTTCCAGGGCCTGCGAATTCACGTCAACAACGAGTTGGGCGATCTTGAGACCGGCCTCGAAGCCGCGCTTGAAGCCCTTGAAGTGGGCGGTCGCCTGGTGGTGATCAGCTTCCACTCGCTGGAAGACCGCATCGTCAAACAGTTCATGCGCAAACTGGTCAAGGGTGAAACCGATAACCTGCCGCGCAACCTGCCAGTACGTTTCGAAGCCTTCGTACCGAAAATCAAGATTCATGGCAAACCGCAGTTCGCTGGCGAAGCCGAACTCAAAGCCAACCCTCGTTCCCGTAGCGCCGTCATGCGTGTCGCGGAGAAACTTCGGTGAGCAAGCTCTTCGCCAAGCCACTTCCAGGCGGAAGCTTTTTCATGCTGCTGCTATTTATTGCCGTATTGGTCTCCGCGATCGGGGTTTCCTATAGCGCTCACTGGAACCGCCAACTGTTGAACTCGCTGTACAACGAGTTGAGTGTGCGCGACAAGGCGCAGGCGGAGTGGGGCCGGTTGATTCTCGAGCAGAGCACCTGGACCGCCCACAGCCGTATCGAAGTATTGGCCACCGAACAACTGAAGATGCGCATTCCCGGCGCCGCTGATGTACGGATGGTGGCGCCATGATGAAACTCGAAGGGGCACTCTTTCCTTGGCGGTTTCGTGTGGTGCTCGGCTTGCTGGGCGCCATGGTTGTAGCCATCGCGTGGCGCATTGTCGACCTGCAGGTGATCGACCGTGACTTCCTGATTGGTCAGGGCGATGCGCGCAGTGTTCGACACATTCCGATTCCGGCTCACCGTGGTTTGATCACCGACCGTAACGGCGAGCCGTTGGCCGTGAGCACCCCGGTCACCACCCTGTGGGCCAACCCCAAGGAAATGCAGCTGGCCAAGGAAAAATGGCCGGCACTGGCGACTGTGCTGGGGCAGGACCCTAAAGTACTGACCGAGCGACTCGAAGCTCAGGCGAATAAAGAATTCATCTATCTGGTGCGCGGGCTGACCCCCGAGCAGGGCCAGGTCGCGCTCGATCTGAAAGTGCCGGGCGTTTACGGCATCGAAGAGTTCCGGCGTTTCTACCCGGCCGGCGAAGTCACTGCGCACATGGTCGGCTTTACCGACATCGATGACCACGGGCGTGAAGGCGTAGAGTTGGCGTACGACGAATGGCTGGCCGGTGTCGCTGGCAAGCGTCAGGTCATCAAGGATCGGCGCGGCAGACTGATCAAAGACGTTCAGGTGACCAAAAACGCCAAGGCCGGCAAGCCCTTGGCGTTGTCGATTGACCTGCGTCTGCAATACCTGGCGAACCGCGAACTGCGCAACGCGATCATCGAGAACGGCGCCAAGGCTGGCAGCCTGGTGATCATGGACGTCAAGACCGGCGAGATCCTCGCCATGGTCAACCAGCCGACCTACAACCCGAACAACCGTCGCAACCTGCAACCGGCGATGATGCGTAACCGCGCGATGATCGACGTGTTCGAACCGGGTTCGACCATGAAAGCGATCTCCATGAGCGCCGCGATCGAAACCGGGCGCTGGAAACCGAGCGACACCGTCGAGGTGTACCCGGGCAGCTTGCAGATTGGTAAATACACCATCAAGGACGTATCCAAGACCGAAGGCCCGGTGCTCGACCTGACCGGCATTCTGATCAACTCCAGTAACGTCGGCATGAGTAAGGTCGCCTTCGATATCGGCGGCGAAACGATTTTCCGTCTGGCGCAGAAAGTCGGCCTCGGCCAGGACACCGGCCTGGGTTTCCCGGGCGAGCGTGTCGGCAACCTGCCGAACTACCGCGAATGGCGCAAGGCCGAGACGGCCACGCTGTCGTACGGCTACGGCATTTCGGTGACCGCGATTCAGCTGGTCCACGCCTTCTCGGCGCTGGCCAACAACGGTCGTATTGCACCACTGACCCTGATCAAGACCGACAAGGCCGCGCAAACCACCCAAGTGATTCCGGAAGCGGTGGCGAAAACCATGCAGGGCATGCTGCAGCAAGTGATCGAAGCCCCGCGCGGTGTATTCCGTGCGCAAGTGCCGGCCTATCACGTTGCTGGCAAGTCCGGTACTGCACGCAAGACCTCGGTGGGCACCAAAGGCTATGCCGAGAACTCCTACCGCTCGCTGTTCRCCGGTTTTGGTCCCATGAGCGACCCGCGCTACGCGATCGTCGTGGTCATCGATGAACCGAGCAAGGCCGGCTACTTCGGTGGTCTGGTTTCGGCGCCGGTGTTCAGCAAAGTGATGTCCGGGACCCTGCGCCTGATGAACATCACGCCGGACAACCTGCCGCCCACCCAGCAAGCCAACGCGACGCCGGTAATCCCTGTAAAAGCTAACGGAGGGCGTGGCTGATGTCGCTTAGCCTGAACAAGATTTTCGCCCACGCTGGCCGTGACCTGTTGATTCGCGAACTGACCCTGGACAGTCGAAATGTCCGTGCTGGCGACCTGTTTTTGGCCGTTCCGGGCGCTAAATTCGACGGTCGTACGCACATTGCCGACGCCTTGCAACGTGGCGCTGCTGCAGTCGCCTACGAAGTCGAAGGCGCGACCGTCCTGCCGATTACCGATGTGCCGCTGATTCCGGTCAAGGGTCTGGCTGCGCAGCTGTCGGACATTGCCGGGCGTTTTTACGGCGACCCGAGCCGTAACCTGAACCTGATTGGCGTGACCGGCACTAACGGCAAGACCAGCGTGACCCAACTGGTCGCACAAGCGCTGGACTTGTTGGGGCAGCACTGCGGCATTGTTGGCACCCTGGGCACCGGTTTCTACGGCGCACTGGAAAGCGGCCTGCACACCACACCGAACCCGATTGCAGTACAGGCAACCCTGGCCGACCTGAAAAAGGCCGGTGCCAAAGCCGTGGCCATGGAGGTGTCCTCCCACGGTCTGGATCAAGGGCGCGTGACGGCACTGGCGTTCGATGTGGCGGTGATGACCAACCTGTCGCGCGATCACCTGGATTATCACGGGACCATGCAAGCCTACGGCGAGGCCAAGGCCAAGCTGTTTGCCTGGAACGATCTGAAGTGCCGGGTGATCAACCTCGACGATGCGTTCGGTCGGCAACTCGCAGCTGAAGAGCGTGAGTCGCGCCTGATCACTTACAGTCTCGAAGACGCCAGCGCCTACCTCTATTGCCGTGAAGCGCAGTTCGACGATGAAGGCGTGCGCGCGACACTGGTGACGCCGCAGGGCGAACACCATTTGCGCAGTGCCTTGCTCGGCCGTTTCAACCTGAGCAACGTACTGGCCGCTGTCGGTGCCTTGCTCGGCCTGGATTACGCGCTGGATGAAATCCTCCACGTACTGCCAAAACTCGAAGGCCCGGCCGGTCGCATGCAGCGCCTGGGCGGCGGTACTCAGCCGCTGGTGGTGGTCGACTACGCCCATACCCCGGATGCGCTGGAAAAAGTCCTGATGGCCCTGCGTCCACATGCCAAGGGCAAATTGCTCTGCCTGTTCGGTTGCGGCGGTGATCGCGACCGTGGCAAGCGTCCGCTGATGGCCGAAGTGGTCGAGCGTCTGGCTGACGGTGTGCTGGTCACCGATGACAACCCGCGCACCGAAGACCCTGCACGAATTTTCGACGACATCCGCGCCGGTTTCACGGCGGTGGATAACGTTCGTTTCGTCGCCGGCCGTGGCCAGGCGATTGCCCAGTTGATCGCCAGCGCCAGCGCGGATGACGTGATCGTGCTGGCCGGTAAAGGTCATGAGGACTATCAGGAAATCAACGGCGAACGCCATGATTTCTCCGATCTGGTGGAGGCCGACCGTGCCTTGACCGCGTGGGAGGTGGCCCATGCTTAAAGCCTTGAAATTGAGCGAAGTGGCGGGTCCATTGGCCGGCCGCCTGCTGACTACCGACAGCAGCTTCGATGGCGTCAGCATCGACAGCCGGGCGATCAAGCCGGGCCAGTTGTTTGTTGCCCTGACCGGGCCGCGTTTCGATGGTCATGACTACCTGAACGACGTGGCTGCCAAAGGCGCGGTCGCGGCTCTGGTCGAGCGTGAAGTGACGAACTCCACGTTGCCTCAGCTACTGGTCACCGATACTCGTCAGGCCCTTGGTGAACTCGGCGCGCTGAACCGTGCTGCGTATTCGAACCCGGTCGCGGCAATCACGGGCTCCAGCGGCAAGACCACGGTCAAGGAAATGCTTGCGAGCATCCTGCGCACGCGCGGGCCGGTGCTGGCGACCCGTGGCAACCTGAACAATGACCTCGGTGTTCCGCTGACCTTGCTCGAACTGACCGCGGAGCACACTGCGGCTGTCATCGAACTGGGTGCTTCGCGGATCGGCGAGATTGCCTACACCGTCGGCATGACCAAGCCGCATGTCGCCGTGATCAACAACGCCGGGACCGCCCATGTCGGCGAATTCGGCGGGCCGGAAAAAATCGTTGAAGCCAAGGGCGAGATTCTCGAAGGGCTGGACGCCGATGGCATCGCCGTTCTGAACCTCGACGACAAGGCTTTTGATATCTGGAAGAAGCGTGCCGCCGGTCGTCAGGTGCTGAGCTTTGCCCTGAACGACAGCCGTGCCGATTTCCACGCCACCGATCTGGCTCGTGACGCTCGCGGTTGCCCGTCCTTCACGCTGCACAGTCCGCAAGGCGTCGAACAGGTTCAACTGAACCTGCTTGGCAACCACAACGTTGCCAATGCCCTGGCCGCCGCCGCTGCCGCGCATGCCCTGGGTGTGTCGCTGTTCGGTATCGCCACGGGGCTGAATGCGGTGCAACCGGTCAAGGGCCGTGCCGTGGCGCAACTGGCAACCAATGGCATGCGCGTCATTGATGATTCTTACAACGCGAACCCCACCTCAATGTGCGCTGCCGTTGATATACTCGCCGGCTTTTCCGGCCGCACCATTCTGGTGCTCGGGGATATTGGCGAGTTGGGCGAGTGGGCGGAGCAGGGGCACCGCGACGTTGGCGCGTACGCCAGCGGCAAGGTTTCCGCGCTTTACGCTGTTGGCCCGATGATGGCGCATGCCGTCGCCGCCTTCGGTGAGCAGGCTCGTCACTTTGCCAATCAGGCTGATCTGATCGCGGCGCTGGGCGCCGAACACGATACAAACACCACTATTTTGATCAAGGGCTCGCGAAGCGCTGCGATGGAAAACGTCGTTGCGGCTTTGTGCGGTTCGAGCGGGGAGAACCATTAATGCYGCTGTTGTTAGCGGAGTATCTGCAACAGTTCTACAAAGGCTTCGCAGTCTTTCAGTACCTGACCCTGCGCGGGATTCTCGGTGTGCTGACCGCGTTGTCGTTGTCGCTGTGCCTGGGTCCCTGGATGATCCGCACGTTGCAGAACCGCCAGATCGGCCAGTCTGTCCGTAATGACGGCCCGCAATCGCACTTGTCCAAGTCGGGCACTCCGACCATGGGCGGCGCACTGATTCTGACCGCCATCGGCATCAGCACCTTGCTCTGGGCAGACCTGCACAACCGCTATGTGTGGGTCGTGTTACTGGTCACCCTGTTGTTCGGGGCCGTGGGCTGGGTCGACGATTACCGCAAAGTCATCGAGAAGAACTCCCGTGGCTTGCCGAGCCGCTGGAAATACTTCTGGCAGTCGGTGTTCGGCCTGGGCGCGGCGATCTTTCTTTATATGACTGCACCCAGCGCGGTTGAAACGACCTTGATCGTGCCGATGTTCAAAGACGCCAGCATCGCGCTCGGCATTGGCTTCGTGGTCCTGACCTACTTCGTGATCGTCGGCTCCAGCAACGCGGTCAACCTGACCGACGGCCTCGACGGCCTGGCGATCATGCCAACCGTGATGGTCGGCGGCGCGCTGGGGATCTTCTGCTACCTGTCGGGTAACGTGAAATTCGCTGAATACCTGCTGATCCCTTATGTACCGGGCGCAGGTGAGCTGATCGTATTCTGCGGCGCGCTGATCGGTGCCGGCCTGGGTTTCCTCTGGTTCAACACCTACCCGGCTCAAGTCTTCATGGGCGACGTCGGCGCACTGGCGCTGGGTGCAGCGTTGGGCACCATCGCAGTGATCGTCCGTCAGGAAATCGTCCTGTTCATCATGGGCGGCGTGTTCGTGATGGAAACCCTGTCGGTGGTCATTCAGGTTGCCTCTTTCAAGCTGACCGGTCGCCGCGTGTTCCGCATGGCACCGATTCACCACCACTTTGAACTCAAGGGCTGGCCCGAGCCACGCGTGATCGTCCGTTTCTGGATCATCACTGTAATTCTCGTACTGGTCGGCCTTGCCACCCTGAAGCTGAGGTAGAACAAGTGTCTCTGATCGCTTCTGACCACTTCCGCATCGTTGTCGGCCTCGGCAAGAGCGGCATGTCCCTGGTTCGCTTCCTGGCGAACCGGGGCGTGTCGTTCGCTGTCGCCGATACGCGGGAAAATCCACCGGAGCTGGCCACGCTGCGTCGTGACTACCCGCAGGTGGAAGTGCGTTGTGGCGAGCTGGATGTCGAATTCCTCTGCCGTGCCGACGAGCTCTACGTGAGCCCGGGCCTGGCCTTGGCGACTCCGGCCCTGCAAGCGGCAGCGGCCCGTGGCGTGAAGCTGTCGGGTGATATCGAATTGTTTGCACGTAACGCGAAGGCGCCGATTGTTGCCATTACCGGCTCCAACGCAAAAAGTACCGTGACCACGCTGGTCGGCGAAATGGCGGCAGCAGCCGGCAAGCGCGTGGCGGTGGGCGGTAACCTCGGTACCCCGGCACTCGATCTGCTGAGCGACGACGTCGAGCTGTACGTGATGGAACTCTCGAGCTTCCAGCTGGAGACCACCGATCAGCTGGGCGCCGAAGTGGCTACCGTGCTGAACATCAGCGAAGACCATATGGACCGTTACAG
>NZ_JBFTLU010000065.1:0-25247 GCF_056396605.1 Pseudomonas sp. 05T35 | reverse complement strand
CTCCAGCGCAGTCACCAGACCATATCGCAGGCTTATGGAATTCGCAGTGATCGCTAACATCAGCGGCAACCCAGTATTGACCGGCGTTCCCAGGGTTGTGACGCGCAACGACATCCCATATGGCAGATGAATCCGCCATAGGGTGGCTACAGCAGCGCCGACCAGTTCACCGTTTGAAATGGCCAGCGCATAAAGGTACTGGCATTCCAGACCGCTGGCCTCCAGGGCAGCCATATACTCATGGCTGCAAAACTGATGAGGCTTGCACAGTTGATTCCAGGACGTTCGGTCAATCGTCGCAATCGAGTCCTTGATTTCAATATGTTCCGCCGCCCAAGTGGTGTCATTTGTGCAGGCCGGCAAGCCGATCCGCACCACCTGTTCCATGCGTGTCATATGCGACTTCCTGACCTAGTTCGCTGCCGCTAGCAGACGCTCGTCCAATCGACTGGATGAGTCATCCCAACCGAGCAGATTTTCCAGGCTATGGGCGAACCTCTCGATTTCCGCGTCGGTGTGGTGCCGGTGCAGGATCAGCCGCATCAGTGCCTGATTAGGCTTGACCGCCGGATAGCGGAAGATCGGCACGCAGAAGCCTTGTTGCTCCAACTGCTCCCGAACTTGCTCGGCCTTGCTGTCCTTGCCGATCAACACGGAGGTGATGTAAGACGGTGCGCTATTGAGTTGCAGGCCACTGTCAAGCAATCGCATGCGAAACGCCAAGCTTCTGCGCAGGAAGTCATCCATGATGGAAGGGTCGCGTTTGAGGTGCTCGATGATGGATGCCGCTGCGTCTGCCGTTGGCGGTTGAATGGCTGCAGTGAAGATCGACGTTCCACTCAGTACTTCAAAGGCGTCGATGTACTCCGYGTTGGCGCTGATCGCGCCGCCTTCCAGGCCTACTGATTTCGATAATGAGATCATGATGAAATCGGCGCGGCGAAGGTGCTGGAACTCTTCATAGAAATTGCGCTGCGGCTCGCCATACACCATGAAGCCATTGGCGTCGTCGATATAGCTCAGGGCATTGAATCGTTCACACACATCCAGGATCGTACCGATAGGCGCCACACTCCCATCGGAGGAGTAGACACTTTCGAAAACCACAATGGCCTTTCGATCTCCGATATTTTGCAGAACACGCTCAAGGTCGGCCACATCGTTATGCTTGAACGACAGCAGCGATTCGCCGTACTTAAGGTGCCCGGCTGCTTTCCAGAGACTCCAGTGGCAATCACGGTCAAAGATCAGCACGGCATCGCGGTTATCAATGCCGCTGCTGGGGGAGAAATTGAACTTCGCCGTCATGGCATTGATGAAGCCAAGGTTGGCCAGCATGCCTGAGGCAAACGTGAGTGTTTTGTCTTTGCCATGATGCTCGCTGAGCAACGTTTCCAATCGGAAATGTGGCTCGCAGACACCCTGCGTCGCCCGCGACCCACCGGTGGAAAGCCCATAGCGCTTGACCGACTCACAGAACGCATCGAGCACTTGCGGGTCCTGTTGCCAGCCAAGGTAGTTGATCCCCGAGAAATTCACATACGGCAGGCCATTGCGCGTGATACGCGAACCAGACATACCTTCCATAATGACCGGCTCGCGCAGGAACCCTTCGGACACCGACGACTCAACGAAGCGCTGAAAGCCCCAGCGATCTACATTAGGTGATATTTCCATATGTCCCCCCCTCCATTCATCCTGATTGCCAACATTTGATAAATCTTGACAAATGACTAAAAATAAGATTGTCGATTCGTTTTCCAGTAGTAGCAGTTAGTCATCTCAACGATTTACCACCGCATTCAGAAGCGCAATTATCGTTGCACCGCAATATCAAGTAACGATCAACAATCCATCAAGATCGTATGAAGGAGTGACCTGTGAGTTTAGGACGAGTACTGATCGTCGAGGATGATTTCGATGGGGCTGAAGTACTGGAGGCCTATCTTGGCCGGGATGGATTCCAGACGCGACATGCAGCAGATGGTCATAAAGCCTTGGACTACCACGTGCGTTGGCGGCCGGATCTGGTGCTGCTGGACATCATGTTGCCGGGACTCAGCGGCAACGAGGTTTTGACTGCCATTCGCCAACACTCAGCGACCCCAGTCATTATGGTGACCGCTGTTGGGCACGAACCCAGCCGCATCAACTCCCTGCTGTACGGTGCTGATGACTATGTGGTCAAACCCTACAACCCAGGGGAAGTGGTTGCTCGCGTGCATGCGGTGCTGCGGCGTTGGCGTGGGGGTGGCCAGGGTCAGTCGACCTTGCTACGGCATAATCACCTGGTCATTGATTTGAACGCGGCACTGGCGACCATTGAAATCAATGGCACGAGTCAACCCCTGGAGTTGACTCGCACCGAGTTCAATCTACTGTCCATGATGATGGCAGCGCCATCGCGCATGTACACACGTGCCGAGCTGCTCGCCAACTGCCTGCCCGAAAGTGATGCGATGGAGCGAGTGGTCGATGCCCACCTGTACAACCTGCGACGCAAGCTGGAGCGTGCAGGTATTCACGATGTCGTTCTGACGGTGCGGGGACTGGGGTATCGCTTCAGCAATCCGGCATGAGCACGGCAAAGAAAGGACTCTCCCGCCAACTCTGGTACTGGATCAGCCTGCGCATGACCGGCCTGGCACTGGCGGCCATACTGGTGGTGGGTGCTGGCATGTGGCTACGCTTTTTCTCGTGGGAAACCAAACTGCGAAACGCACTGCCCGAGGCCGTGCGCCAGGAACTCAAGGTCCTGGAAGTCGACCATGCCGCCAATGCCGTGCGCCTGCGTGAAATCTATGGGCAATACCTCTATGGCGATTACTTCACGCCAGAGGTCCTGCGGGCGGATCTGCTGTGGTTCAGCGGGCTGGCACTGATTGCGCTCCCCCTGATTATCGGCGGCGGCATCTGGGTCTCGTTGCGCCTGTCGCGCCAACTCAGCGCCGTTGCAATCTCGGCAATGCACATCGCTGGCGGAGACTTCCGGTCACGAGCAGGCAGCGTGCGCGATGCACCCGCAGCGCTGTATAGCCTGATGGCCGATTTCAACCACATGGCTGAGCGCCTGGAGCGGCAGGAGCGGGAATTACAGGCATCCAGCGCCGCCATCGCCCACGAGCTGCGCACGCCCCTCACCGCTGCCAAGGGGCGGCTACAGGGTCTGATCGATGGCGTATTCGAGGCCTCACCACAACAGTTGGCCATGATCATGCGACAGCTTGATCAGCTCAATCGGCTCATTGATGATCTGTACTTATTGTCGCTGGCCACAGCAGACCAGTTGCAGTTGACGCCCTCAAGCTTTGCGCTCAAGCCCCTGATGGAGGAGCGAGTGGCTTGGGCGGCACCACGCTTGCAACAGCAACCGGTGAACATCGTCCTCGACTGTCCGGACGGTTTGATGTTGATCGCCGATCGCGACCGCTTAGGCCAGGTACTGTCTATCCTGCTCGACAATGCCCTGTGCTACGCAGCATCCGGGGGCTATCTGGCGCTACGGGCCAGCAAGTGGCAAGACCGGTTGCTGCTCGACGTCGAGGATGCTGGCCCGGGCTTCGCACCGGAGCATATCGAGCGCTCGTGCGACCGCTTCTGGCGTGCCGAACATTCGCGCTCTCGCCATGCAGGCGGCAGCGGGCTGGGGCTGTCGGTGGCAGTAGCTATCTGCCAAGCCCATGGTGGCAAGCTGAGTGTCCATAATCGTGCCGAGGGCGGCGGTCGCATCCATATCGAGTTGCCTGGCTGATTCAAGGCAAAGGCTGCGCCAGCCTGAAAGCGGGCACAGGCAAAACCTGGCCCGCTGTCCTTGACGAAGTCTTCATCGTTTCTTGGCACGACCTTGTATCGAGGACGGCTCACTACCGGGGTACTAAACCTCAAAGGATGAACCGCCATGAGCAAGCCCGTTTCTCGATACAAACACAAGCGGCACATGACCAGCGCTGTCTCGGTCTTCATTGCCGGCAGCTTCTGCTTGCTGATGCCGCTGAAAAGCCAGGCCCAGCAGCAAGTCGCTGACGTATCCACCAGCTTGTTTGGCGAAAAAACCGAGGTCACGGTGGGACTGGGTGCCGCCTACACCCCCCGCTATCTGGGCGCAAAAGAATCGCGAGCCATGCTGGTGCCGACACTGAGTATTTATCGCGGCATTTTCTTTGCCGATTCCGTGCGCGGCCTTGGCGCGGAATACCTGACTCAGAGCGGGTTTTACTCCAGCGTGGCAATCGGCTACGACTTTGGCCGTACTGATGAAGACAGCGTTTGGCGTCCTGGCTCCAAGCGACTCCAGGGGATGGGTGAAGTCACAGGCGCGACCACTGCCACGTTTCTGCTGGCACAGGATCTGACCTCCTGGCTGTCGATCAATGGTGAAGCAGAGCTGCGCGTTGCCGGTCATAAGCGTGGTAATCGTTACCGGTTGGGCCTGGAAAGCACCGTACTGGAAACGGCAGGTGATGTGATTACCCTTGGCATGAACGTGCATGCCGGGGATAAGCGCTACAACCAAACCTATTTCGGGGTGAGCGATGCCCAGGCCCAGGCTTCCCGATTCTCTCGTTTCGATGCCGAGTCCGGCGTCTATGCCTACTCGTTATCAGCGGACTGGCAACATAATTTCAATAAGCATTGGGCGATGTTGGTCGGGGTGAATGTCATGGAGTTTCGCGAAGAGGCGGACAAAAGTCCTGTGGTGGAAGAAAAAACCGGCGTCACCAGTTTTGCCTCATTGCACTATTCATTCTGAGGCGAATAGACATCCATCGTGCGCGCACGTAGACAGCCCATCCCGGCATGGGGGCCATGGTGCCGGAAACTGATTTGGTTGGCCTGTACCGTGGCGGCAGTCTTGTTATTGGTGACGGGCGCTTGGCTGCTCATGGGCGAGCCGCCCGTTTCAGTGCTGACACCGCTACCGCCTCCAAAATAATCTCAGACGCTCAAGGCAAGGCTGCGCCGTGGGCGTCTGTTCCGCAGTCCGGCATTTGGCCGCACTTGATGAAATCTTGATTAAACCTTGAAAGACGATTGACGCGTGAAGAGCACACTTCCCTCCATGCCTCCTATGGATCGGAAACTTCACGCCATGTCACGACAGTGCAATGCAGCATTTGTGATGGTGCTGCTATCAGGCTGCACTACGCTAATACCGCCGTATACAACCCCCAACAACAGCACCTTGCCTGCGCATTACCAGCAAGGGAGCGGTAAAAGATTCGAGGATGCCGCACTAACCTCGGCGGCCGATAAAACCTGGCAGAGCTATTTTCCCGATCCTCATCTACAGGCTTTGATCCGCCAGGCGCTGCTTCACAACCACGACCTGCGCAGTGCCGCTTTGCGGGTTCGACAAGCACAGGCTGCCTACCGCATCGAGCGCAGCTCCCTGACGCCCACCGTTGCTCTGGGAGTCGATGCGCAACGCTCGCGCACGCCTGCGGATCTGACGGAAATCGGTCAGACCTCGACTGGCAACGAATTCAAGGCAGGTGTGGGTATCAGCAGTTGGGAGATCGACTTCTGGGGGCGTATCACCAGCCTGAACGAAGAAGCCTTGCAGCAATTCCTGGCGACCCAAGCCGGGCATCGGGCAGTGACGATCAGCCTGGTGGCGCAGGTGGCCGACGCCTGGATTGGCCTCCGCGAGCTGGATGAGCGCCTGCGCCTGGCTAACGCCGCTCAGGCCAACCAGAGCGAATCGCTGCGCATCTTCACACATCGGTTTGAGATGGGGTCAGTGACCAAGCTGGAACTGACCCAGGTGCAGACGCTGCTGACCCAGGCCGAGGCATTGGCGCTGCAACTGCAACAGCAACGCGACTTGCAACGCAATGCAGTGAATCTGCTGGTCGGACAGGTTGACCTTGTCGATGCCAACTACAGCCCTGTCGCCGATCAGACCCTGGTCCAGCCCCTGGATGCCGGCCTGCCATCCGACCTGCTGAGCAACCGCCCGGACATCGTCGCGGCAGAGCATCGCCTGCGTGCCGCCAACGCCCATATCGGCGCGGCCCGCGCGGCCTTCTTCCCGCGCATCAGCTTGACCGCTTTCGGCGGCCTGGCCAGCGCAGAACTGAGCGACTTATTCAACGCAAGCAGCCGTGCCTGGAACTTCGCRCCAAGCCTGTCGTTGCCGGTCTTCGATGGGGGACTGAACCAGGCCAACCTGGATTTGGCGAATGTGCGCAAACACCTTGCCGTCGTTGAGTACGAGCAAATCATCCAGAGCGCCTTTCGCGACGTAGCGGATGCCCTGGCCAACCAGCACTGGCTGCAACAGCAATTATCAGTGCAACAGCAAGCCGTCGAGATCCAGGAAGAACGCAGTCGGCTGGCGCGCCTGAGCCATGACCGTGGCCGGTCCAGTTTCCTGGAGGTGCTTGACGCCGAACGTGATCGGCTGCAGACCCAGCAACAAGTGGTACAAGCGCAACACGCACTGCTACGCAACMGGGTGGTGCTGTATGCCGCACTGGGTGGCGGCTCACGGCATGTGCCGAGCGCCCCGTTACTTGATCAGCCGCCATCCACCCTGTTTTCTGATATCGCAGAGGAATAACCCAGCCATGAGCGCCACCATCAAGAAGAAAATCACCGCAGTTGCCATCGTGGCGGCCATTGCCGGTGCAACCTGGATCGGCTGGGACTGGTTCGATCAACGCGCCGTGCCGGACGGTCTGATGGTCAGCAATGGACGCATTGAAGCCACGGAGGTGGACGTGGCCGCCAAATTTGGCGGTCGCGTCGCGCAGATCCTGGCCGATGAAGGTGACGAGGTGCAGGCTGGGCAGGTGTTGGCACACATGCATATCGATTCGCTGCTGGCCCAGATGCGCGAGGCCCAAGCGCAATTGCAGCGGGCAGAACATGCCGTGAAGGCCACTCAGGCGCAGGCGAACATGCGCCGCAGCGAGCAGGCGGCCGCCGAGGCTGTCGTGGTTCAGCGCCATACGGAACTGAATGCCGCCCAGCGTCGACTGGTGCGCACCGAGGTATTGGTCAAGGACGGCGCCACAACAGGCCAGGAGTTGGACGATGACCGCGCCAGCGTGGCGAATACCGGGGCCGCGCTCAACGCCGCGCGCGCGCAGGCTAACGCCGCCAGATCGGCCATCGAAGCCACCGACGCCGAAGTCACCGGCGCAACATCGACCGTCGCTGCAGCGCAGGCCACGGTCGAGCGCATCCAGTCCGAGTTGGACGACAGCACTCTCAAGGCCCCGCGCACTGGCCGCGTGCAGTATCGCCTGGCCCAGCCCGGCGAAATGCTCGGCGATGGCGGCAAGGTGCTTAACCTGATCGACCTGTCAGATGTCTACATGAGCTTCTTCTTGCCCACCGAAGCCGCCGGGCAAGTGGCCCTGGGCAGTGAAGTGCGCATCGTGCTGGACACCGCGCCGCACTTGCCGATACCAGCCAAGGTCACCTTTGTCTCGCGCCAGGCCCAGTTCACCCCCAAATTCGTGGAGACCGCCAATGAGCGGCAGAAGCTGATGTTCCGGGTCAAGGCTCGGATCGACAAAGCATTGCTGCGCAAGTACCAGGATTACGTAAAGTCCGGCCTGCCCGGCGTTGCCTGGATCAGGACCGATCCACAGGCCCAATGGCCTGAAGCCTTACAGCTTAGGGACTTGCCATGAACAGCCTCGCTGAACCCGTGGTTCGCTTGCGGGACGTAAGCCTGCATTACGGCAAGACCCAGGCGCTGGCGGGCATCACCCAGGACATCCCTGGCGGTTGCATGGTAGGGCTGATCGGCCCGGATGGCGTAGGCAAGTCCAGTCTGCTGTCGTTGCTTTCCGGCGCGCGTCGGGTACAGCAAGGCACAGTAGAGGTGCTGGGCGCCGACATCGCCAGCAAGGCCCACCGCGACCAGATCTGCCCGCGTATTGCCTACATGCCCCAAGGCCTGGGCAAGAACCTGTACCCCACACTGTCAGTGGAGGAAAACCTGCAGTTCATCGCACGGTTGTTCAGTCAAAACGCCAGCGAACGGCGCCGACGCATCGACGATTTGACCCGTAGCACTGGCATGTATCCATTTCTTGCGCGACCCGCCGGGAAGCTTTCGGGAGGCATGAAGCAGAAACTGAGCCTGTGCTGCGCTCTGATCCATGATCCCGACCTGCTGATCCTCGACGAACCCACTACGGGTGTCGATCCGCTGGCGCGCGCGCAGTTCTGGGAACTGATCGCCCGTATCCGTCGCCAGCGAGTCGGCATGAGCGTGATCGTCGCCACGGCCTACATGGATGAAGCACAAGGCTTTGACTGGCTGGCAGTCATGGACGAAGGTCGGGTGCGGGCCACCGGCACGCCTGCCGAACTGCTGGCACGCACCAATTGCGATTCATTGGAGTCGGCCTTCATCAGTTTGTTGCCGGACGAGAAAAAGCAAGACCACGAGCCTGTGGTCATTCCCCCCTTGCAGACCGACCCGGACGATATCGCCATCCAAGCCCAGGGACTGACAATGCGCTTTGGCGACTTCACGGCCGTGGATCACGTGAGCCTGCTACCCGCCAGCGAAGGCCGTGCCTGGCTGTTCGGCAAGGAGATCGACTCTCACGACCTTGCCACACGCAGTCGCGTAGGCTACATGTCGCAATCGTTCTCGCTCTATAACGAATTGACGGTAAGGCAGAACCTGGTCCTGCATGCCAAGCTATTCCATGTGCCCGCCACAGAGATCGACGCTCGCGTGCGGCAAATGGCCGGGCGTTTTGAATTGCTGGACGTCATGGATAGCCTGCCGCCCAGCATCCCCATGGGCATGCGCCAGCGCCTATCGCTGGCCGTGGCGATGGTTCACAAGCCCGAACTGCTTATTCTGGACGAGCCGACTTCGGGCGTCGATCCGGTGGCGCGCGACAAGTTCTGGCGCTTGTTGGTGCAACTGTCGCGGCGCGACCACGTGACCATCTTCATCTCCACCCACTTCATGAACGAGGCCGAGCGCTGCGACCGCATGTCGATGATGCATGCGGGCAAGGTGCTCGACAGTGATGCACCGATGCAGTTGGTGGAAAAACGCGGTGCCGCCAGCCTGGAGGAGGCCTTTATCGGTTATCTGATCGAGGCCGATAACAATACCACGCATGTGCCGGATGAGAGCGCTCCCACACAGCACGGCACGGCCACAATAGCACCCGAACAGGCTCAGTCTTTCAGCCTGCAGCGTCTACTCAGCTACGCCTGGCGCGAGTCGCTGGAACTGCGGCGCGATCCGGTACGCGCCACACTGGCGCTACTGGGATCGCTGCTGCTGATGTTTGTTATCGGCTATGGCATCAGCACCGACGTCAATGACCTGCGCTACGCCGTGCTTGACCGTGATCAGACCGGCCTGAGCCATGACTACACCCTGGCGCTCTCCGGTTCGCCGACCTACACCAACCCGGTCGAAGTGCAGACGCGCTTTCGCTACAACCCGGATATCAAGAGCCTGCCCGCCATCGTCCCGGCGGTGGTGCCATTGCTGCTGTTGATGCTGCCGGCGATGCTGACCGCGCTAGCCGTGGTGCGTGAGAAGGAGCTGGGCGCGATCATCAACTTCTACGTCACCCCTGTCACCCGCACCGAGTTCCTGCTTGGCAAGCAACTGCCCTATGTGGCGCTGGGAATGCTGAACTTCCTGTTGATGAGCGTGCTGGCGGTGACCGTACTGGATGTGCCCATGAAGGGCAGCTTTGCCACCCTGGCGCTGGCCACCCTGGTGTTTCTGGTGATATCCACCAGCATGGGGCTGGTCGCATCGGCCGTCACACGCAGTCAGATCGCCGCGATGTTCGCCGCGCTGATCGGCACGCTGGTGCCTGCCACCCAGTTCGCCGGGCTGACTACACCCGTTTCCTCGTTGGAGGGCATCGGCAAGCTGATCGGCGAAGCCCACCCGGCCACCCATATGTTTCTCATCAGCCGTGGCGTATTCGCGAAGGCTTTGGGGCTGGCTGATCTGCAGCAGTCCTTCATTGCCTTGTTGGTGGCCGTACCGCTGGTGATGGGGCTGTCGATTGCGATGCTGCACAAACAGGAGCGCTGAGATGAAACGCACTTTTTCCAACATCTGGCAACTGAGCGTCAAGGAGCTTCGCAGCCTGTGGCGCGATCCGGTCATGCTGCTGCTGATCGTCTTCAGCTTCACGGCGATGGTCTACACGGCCGCCTCGGCCATTCCAGACACCCTGAACAACGCACCGATCGCCTTCGTCGACGAAGATGATTCGCCCCTGTCGCAGCGCATCGCCACCGCTTTCTACCCACCTCAGTTCACGCAACCAGAGCACATCAGTGTTGCCGAGATGGACGCCGGTCTGGACTCCGGTCGCTATACCTTCGTGCTGCACATGCCGCCCAACCTGCAGCGCGATGTTCTGGCGGGTCGTCCCGCGCAGGTGCAGCTCAACGTCGATGCCACACGCATGGATCAAGCCTTCAGCGGCAGCGCCTATGTCGAGCAGATCGTCACCGATGAGGTCAAGACCTTCGTGCAGCGTTATCGCGGCAATTCGGCCCTGTCGGTGGAACTGGCGCTGCGCGCACGCTTCAACCCGGCGTTGGACAAGACCTGGTTCAGTAGCCTGCTGCAGATCATCGACAACATCACCATGCTGGCGATCATTCTGACCGGAGCCGCGCTGATCCGCGAACGCGAGCACGGCACTATCGAACACCTGCTGGTGATGCCGGTCACCCCCACGCAGATCATGCTGGCCAAGGTCTTGGCGATGGGCACGGTGGTGCTGGTGGCGGCGGCGTTGTCGTTGCAGTTCGTGGTACGTGGGTTGCTCGCCGTACCCATCGAAGGCTCGGTCTGGCTGTTCCTGGTCGGCGCCGCGCTGAGCTTATTCGCCAACACCGCCCTGGGCATCTATCTCGCCACCGTGGCCCGCAGCATGCCGCAGTTCGGCCTGTTGCTGATGCTGGTGCTGTTGCCGTTGATCCTGCTCTCCGGCGGCGCCACTCCGCGCGAAAGCATGCCCACGCTGGTGCAGTACCTGATGCTGGCCGCGCCCACCACCCACTTGGTGCAGTTGGGAGAAGGCGTGCTGTACCGCGGCGCGGGGCTGGACGTCGTGTGGGTTCAACTTCTTGCGCTACTTCTCATCGGCAGCGTGCTGTTCGCACTTTCGTTGCAGCGTTTTCGCCGGATGCTTGCGCAGATGGATGGAGGCTGATCGATGCCTGGCCCTTCATGGCGCCAATGTGTCATTGCTGGAGATTTAAGCGGCTAGCTCGGCATCCTACGCAATGCCTGTGTTCGGCCTGCTGGAAGGGGCATTTATCCCCCCATCACATCGCCGGATGAGGTTAGGTGGCGTTAAACACCATTGGACAGAGAAATGCCTTATGGCCCCTGAATAGAGAGGCTATCAGTTGATTTCTCAGAATGGATAGGATTATGTGCTATCCAGAGCGTTGTGCTGCTTAAAAGGGCGCCCCGGTTTCAACTGAACGGCACCGGAGGCCGCTGTTTGTTCAGCGTGGACCACCAGAAGACCCAGCCGAGGATTTCGATGTTTTGTTCTTCGATCTGTTTGGCGCTGAAGATTTCGTCGGGGTAATCGTTGCAGTTATGGCTGCGCAGTCGCAGGGCGCCGGAGGGCAGGCGGTGCAGGTATTTGATGCGCAGCATGCCGGCGTGTTCGAGGGCGTAGATCTGGCCGTCGACGACCTGGGTCAGGCTGCGGTCGATGGCGAGGGTCGAGCCGTCTTCGATTTTCTCCGACATGCTGTCGCCGACCATCGGCACGCAGATGGCCTGGGCCGGTTCGACTTCGAGGCTTTCGAGGTAGTGTCGTGGCAGGCGGATGAATTCGCCGGGTATTTCGGCGACCTGGGTGTCGCTGGCACCGGGGGCTGTGGGGACTTCGTTATACAGCGGGATTTCTACATCGAGCGAATCGACGTTCACGGAGTACACGCCGCGGGTTTCTTGCGCGTCGTAAACGTTGCCGGTCTGATCCGTCAGTTGTCCCGGACCGGGATTTCTTGGGCCCTCGCCGTTGAGCAGCCACAGGCTGTTCACACTTAACAGACGGGCGATTTGTTCCATCCGCGGGTAGGGAACGCCGCGGGTGTACCAGTTATTCACGTGCTGGGGCTCGACGTTGCAGAAGGCCGCGAATTCCGTAGGGGTGATGTTCACCTCTTTCAGGAGCGCTTTGAAGCGTGGGCCGCATTTGTGCTTTTTCATGAATACGGAGTTTACGGGCCGGGGTGGCCGGATTAAATAAACAACCGGATCAATTTGCGCGGGAATATTCAGCTGAAGTGCAGGATATTGTTAGTTCATATTAAACATGTCTAAACGTTAGACTTTGTTTCATTAAACACCCTGTTTAACTTGATGTTTTAACGCGCATAAAAAAACCCCGGATAACCGGGGTTTCTTCAAGAGGTCAGTGGCGTTCAGCCAATGCCGTCTCAGCCTTTATAGGCAGCAACCGACTTGGTGATCGCGGCGCGAGCGGCATCGGCGCCGTCCCAGCCTTCGATCTTCACCCATTTGCCTTTTTCGAGATCTTTGTAGTTCGCAAAGAAGTGCTCGATCTGCTGAATCAGCAGCGCTGGCAGGTCGGTGTATTCCTTCACGTCAACGTACAGTTGGGACAGCTTGTCGTGTGGAACAGCGATAACTTTGGCATCGCCGCCGCCGTCGTCGGTCATGTTCAGGATGCCGACTGGACGCGCACGGATTACCGAACCTGGAGCAACCGGGTAAGGGGTCACGACCAGCACGTCGAGGGGATCACCGTCGTCTGCCAGGGTGTTCGGGATGTAACCGTAGTTGGCCGGGTAGAACATTGGGGTGGCCATGAAACGGTCAACGAACAGGCAATCGCTGTCTTTGTCGATTTCGTATTTGATCGGCGCGTGGTTGGCCGGAATCTCGATCGCGACGTAGATGTCGTTCGGCAGGTCTTTGCCAGCCGGAATCTTGCTGTAGCTCATTGGGCGGTGCCCCCGTAAGTGGCCAAATGACTTGGCCGGATTGACCAAAAAGTGGCGGCGATTATAGGCATATTCCGCCGCCTGTGCCATGTGCCAGAGGTCGTATAGACCCTAGTCGTGTGCCTGATAGCCCGGATGGGTGGCTTGCAGTTGCTCAAGCCTCGCCAGCGGGTCCTGGCGGTAAAACAGCTGCAGTTGCTGATAGACCTGTGGATACGTTGCGTGCAGCAGATCCGGGGCGCTGAAGAAGTATTCGCTGGTGACGGCGAAGAACTCGGCCGGATTTTCCGCCGCGTAAGGGTCGATCGGAGTGTCGAGGTGCGGATGGCGATCCAGTTGGCGATTGAGGTCGTCGTAGGCCTGTTGCATGACCTTCGCCCAGTCGCTGACGCGCATGTCGCTGTGCAGCGGCGGCAAGCCGTTGGCATTGCCGTTGAGCATGTCGAGTTTGTGCGCCAGTTCGTGGATCACCAGGTTGTAGCCTTCCCAGCCCCCGCTGGCCATCACGCCCGGCCAGGCCAGAATGATCGGCCCCTGTTGCCAGGCTTCGCCGCTGTGCTCGCCGTTCCATTCATGCTCGACGCCGCTGGCGTCGCGATGTCGTTGCGGGCTGAGGAAATCGTCGGGGTAGAGCACGATTTCGTGAAAACCCTGATACCAGTTCAAGTCGCCCAGGTGCAGCAGCGGCAATTGCGCCTGCGCGGCAAGCAGCAGGCGCTGCTCCTGGTGCAGTTCGACGCCGGGCAGGCAGGTCAGGTGTTTTTCTTGCAGAAAGAGCACGGCGGCTTCGCGCAGCCACCGGTCTTCGGCCTCGCTGAKACCGTAGAGGAAACTCAGGTGTTGGCGCACCCGCTGCCAGGTTTCATCGGCAACGGGGTGCTTGGCCAGCGTACGCCGGCGGCGCCAGGCGTTAAGGAACCACATGGACGCTCAGCGCGACGCGGCTTTGGAGCTCGCGTTGGCCAGGCGGTTACGGATCACGCCAATGATCATCGGCACCAGCGACAGCAGGATGATGCCCACTACCAGCAACGACAGGTTCTTCTTGATGAACGGCACGTTACCGAAGAAATAACCCAGGGTCACCAGGCCGCCGACCCAGAGGACGGTGCCGAATACGCTGAAGGCGAAGAAGCGCGGGTAAGGCATCTTGCCTACGCCGGCGACGAACGGTGCGAAGGTCCGGATGATCGGCAGGAAGCGCGCCAGGGTCACGGTCTTGCCGCCATGCTTGTCGTAGAAATCATGGGTTTGTTGCAGGTAATCGCGACGGAAGATCTTCGAATTCGGATTGCTGAACAACTTTTCGCCGGCCGTTCGCCCGACAAGGTAGTTGGTGCTATCACCGAGAATCGCCGCCAGCATCAACAAGCCGCCCAGTAGCACCGGGTCCATGCCGCCACCGGCCGCTACCGCGCCAGCGATGAACAACAACGAATCGCCCGGCAGGAAAGGCATCACCACCAGGCCGGTTTCGCAGAAAATCACCATGAACAGGATGGCGTAGATCCATGGCCCGTAGTTGGTCACCAGCAAGTCGAGGTAGACATCGAGATGCAGGATTAGGTCGATCGGGTTGAAATCCATGGTTGGCACCTGTGGTAACGACCCGACTCAGCAGGCCTGTGCGAATATTTTGGAAAATTGGGCTACAGGGCTGTGGAGTTTTTCTTACAGCCCGTAAGGTTCGTGATTATACGGACTGAAAGGTGAAAAGCGTGTCGAGTTTGTAGCGAGGGATTTCCAAGTCGGATCGGTGGTTCGGTACTGAACTCTGTGGGAGCGAGCCTGCTCGCGATAGCATCGCCTCGGTATGACTGACACACCGAGGCGTCTGAATCGCGAGCAGGCTCGCTCCCACAGAGTCTGGATCAGAGCTCTTCGCTGATCGGCAAAATGTAGTTCTTGAACTCGGTGTCTTCGCGAAACCCGATGGATTCGTAGGTTTTCTGCGCAATTTTGTTGTCGCTGCTGGTCGATACGCGCATGCGTACAGCCTGGGTTTCCTTGGCCATTTTCTTTGCGGTACGCATCAGGTTGTCGGCAACCAGTTGGCGGCGGGCGTCTTCGGCGACGTAGATGTCGTTGAGGATCCACACGCGCTTGAGCGACAGCGACGAGAAGCTTGGGTACAGCTGGCAAAAACCCAGCAGTTTATTGTCGTCATCATCGGGCAGGGCCAGATAGATCACCGACTCTTTGCGCCGCAGGCGCTTTTCCAGGAAGGCCCGGGACGAGTCTGGATAAGGCAGCGAGCCATAAAACTCGCGGTATTTGACGAACAGCGGCGTCAGAAGGTCCAGGTGCTCGAGGGTTGCTTGAGTAATCCGCATGCTAGGCCTCAACTTTCAAGTAGATAGGGCGGCAGTTTCCAGTGGATACGACGGCAATTGGTTCACTGCTCGGGCAGCCGTTCGTCGACTCTGCCTGAAAGCGGATCAAAAACGCAATTCGAATACGGGTCAGGCATTCGGCAGGCTCAGTAGGAAATTTCCTTTCATATCAGCGTCATTTTTCGACCCAATAGTCTGGACCTGGGCTTCGTCTTTCAGGTTAACCCCCGACAACTGCCGTCGACAGGCTTCGCGCATCAAGTACAGCAAACGGTGTGCCGCCATGCCATAGCTCAAACCTTCAAGGCGGACGTTGGAAATACAGTTGCGATAGGCGTCCGTCAGGCCGACCTTTGGATTATAGGTGAAATACAAGCCGAGACTGTCTGGCGAGCTGAGTCCAGGGCGTTCGCCGATCAGGATCACGACCATTTTTGCGCCCAGCAATTCGCCGATTTCGTCAGCCACGGCGACGCGACCCTGTTCCACCAGAATCACCGGCGACAATGACCAGCCTTCGGCGTGAGTCTGTTCTTCCATGCGTGTCAGAAACGGCAAGGTGTGCCGATGCACCGCCAGCGCCGAAAGGCCGTCGGCCACGACTATCGCCAGATCAACGCCGCCCGGGTTGGCCAGCGCGTGTTCGCGCAGCTTTTGCGCGGACCCATCACTCAACTTGCGCCCCAGGTCTGGCCGTTGCAGATAACTGTGGCGATCACTGGCGGCGCTGTGCAGCAGCAGGCTGTCGCGTCCACGCTCGGCCAGTTGCTGGCTGAGCCCGGCATGGTCGAAGGGCAGGTGCACGGCATCGCGGGCCTCGGCGTGGGCGTACTGGAAATCCAGTTGCGCGCTGGTCGGCATGCTGGTGCCGGTACGACCCAGGGCGATGCGTGCCGGAGTCAGGCGGCGCAGTCCCAGCCAGGGGTTTTGCGGATCGACGGTTGGTTTATCCATCAGCAGATTACTCATCCCAGTTGCGCCATGGCCTGGCGGAAAGCCGGCGGCAGGTTATTGCCAAAGTGCACCTTGCCGTCACCTTGGGTGAAGATGCCCATATGTGCCAGCCACCGCTCAAACTCAGGTGCCGGTTTCAGGCCCAGGGTCTGGCGCGCGTAGAGCGCGTCGTGGAACGAGGTGGTCTGGTAGTTGAGCATGATGTCGTCGGAGCCGGGGATGCCCATGATGAAGTTGATCCCGGCCACGCCGAGTAGCGTCAGCAGGGTGTCCATGTCGTCCTGATCGGCTTCGGCGTGGTTGGTGTAGCAGATGTCGCAGCCCATCGGCACACCGAGCAACTTGCCGCAGAAGTGGTCTTCGAGGCCGGCACGGATGATCTGTTTGCCGTTGTAGAGGTATTCCGGGCCAATGAAGCCGACCACAGTGTTTACCAGAAACGGCTTGAAGTGCCGGGCCACGGCGTAGGCGCGGGTTTCGCAGGTTTGCTGGTCGATGCCGTGATGGGCGTTGGCCGAGAGCGCGCTGCCCTGGCCGGTTTCGAAGTACATCAGGTTTTGCCCCAGGGTACCGCGATTGAGGCTCAAGCCTGCTTCATAACCTTCCTGCAGCACGCTCAGGCTGATGCCGAAACTGGCGTTGGCCGCTTCGGTGCCGGCGATCGACTGGAACACCAGGTCCAGCGGCACGCCACGGTTGATCGCCTCGATGGAGGTGGTGACGTGGGTCAGCACGCAGGCTTGGGTCGGAATTTCGTAGCGCTGGATGACCGCGTCGAGCATTTCCAGYATGGCGCAGATCGAGGCGATGCTGTCGGTGGCCGGGTTGATGCCGATCATTGCGTCGCCGTTGCCGTAGAGCAGGCCGTCGAGAATGCTCGCGGCAATCCCGGCGGGTTCGTCGGTAGGGTGGTTGGGTTGCAGGCGGGTCGACAGGCGCCCGCGCAGGCCCATGGTGCCGCGAAACCGAGTCACCACGCGGATTTTCTGCGCCACCAGCACCAGGTCCTGCACGCGCATGATCTTCGACACGGCAGCGGCCATTTCCGGGGTCAGGCCGGGGGCCAGCGCCCGCAGGCTCTGCTCGTCGGCTGCATCGCTGAGCAGCCAGTCGCGAAAACCGCCAACGGTCAGGTGGCTGACGGTCTCAAAGGCGCGGGCATCGTGGGTGTCGATGATCAGTCGGGTGACTTCATCGGATTCGTAAGGAATCAGCACTTCTTGCAGGAAATGCTTGAGCGGGATGTCAGCCAAGGTCATTTGCGCGGCGACCCGTTCGCCATCGTTCAGGGCGGCGACGCCGGCCAGAAAGTCTCCGGAACGTGCCGGGCTGGCCTTGGCCATGACTTCCTTGAGGCCGTCGAAACGGTAGGTCCGGGCGCCGACGGTATGGGCAAATGCAGCCATGAGCGGTGTCCTCTTGATTCTGTAAGTGACTCAAATACACCGCTAACCCCTTGTGGGAGCGAGCTTGCTCGCGATTCAGGCACCTCGGTGTGTCAGTCATACCTAGGCGATGCTATCGCGAGCAGGCTCGCTCCCACACTGGATCTCAGTGCACTTCAATAATGCAGGCGCCGGGTTATTCGCCCGACGCCGGTGCAACTCAGATACCCGTGAGCATCGCGTCCGCCGGGGCGTCGAGGCGCTGTTTGGCGGTCAATTGGAAGTAGATGAAGCCGGCGACCATGAAACCGAGGAAAATCATCCCGATCAAGGTATTGAACCAGGCCATCGCCACCAGGCAGACCACCGCCAGGAACAGCGCGATGCCCGGCACGATCGGATAGCCCGGCGCGCGGAAGGTACGTTCCAGCAACGGCTCGGTTTTACGCAGTTTGAACAGGCTGAGCATGCTGATGATGTACATCACGATGGCGCCGAACACCGACATGGTGATCATCGCGGCGGTCAGGGTCATGCCTTGCAGGTTGACCAGCCCATCGCTGTAGATCGCCGCGATGCCGATCACGCCACCCGCCAGAATTGCCCGATGCGGGGTCTGGAAGCGCGAGAGCTTGGCCAGGCCGCGAGGCAGGTAGCCGGCGCGAGCGAGGGCGAAGAACTGGCGCGAGTAGCCGAGGATGATCCCGTGGAAGCTCGCCACCAGACCGAACAGGCCGATCCACACCAGCATGTGCATCCAGCTGGAGTTGTTGCCAACCACGGCTTTCATGGCCTGAGGCAGCGGGTCGTTGATGTTCGCCAGTTGGCGCCAGTCGCCCACACCGCCGGCCATCACCATCACGCCGATCGCCAGGGACACCAGGGTCAGGATGCCGCTGACGTAGGCCCGTGGAATGGTGCGTTTCGGGTCCTTGGCTTCTTCGGCAGCCATGGCCGCACCTTCGATGGCGAGGAAGAACCAGATGGCGAAGGGAATCGCCGCAAAGATGCCGGGGATCGAAGCGACCGTGAACTCATTGGAGCCGGACCAGCCGTTGAGCACGAAGTTGCTGAAGCTGAAGCCCGGTGCAACCACGCCCATGAACACCAGCAGTTCGGCTACCGCCAGAACGGTCACCACCAGCTCGAAGGTCGCGGCGATGCTGACGCCGAGGATGTTCAGGCCCATGAACACGAAGTAGGCGCCGACTGCGGCGATTTTCGGGTCCAGATCCGGGTATTGCACGTTCAGGTAGGCGCCGATGGCCATCGCAATGGCCGGTGGCGCAAAGACGAATTCGATCAGCGTGGCGATCCCGGCGATCAAGCCGCCTTTTTCACCAAAGGCCCGTCGGCTGTAGGCAAAGGGCCCGCCAGCGTGGGGAATCGCGGTGGTGAGTTCGGTGAAACTGAAGATGAAACAGGTGTACATCGTCGCCACCATCAATGCGGTGACGAGGAACCCCAGGGTGCCTGCGGTGCCCCAGCCGTAACTCCAGCCGAAGTATTCGCCGGAAATCACCAGGCCGACGGCAATGCCCCATAGATGCAAGGTGCCGAGTGTGGGTTTGAGTGTTGTTGAAGAAGTCATAACTCCTCTCTGTTTTTCAGTGTTCGATCTGTTGGACTTTCGGGTGTGGCGGTTTGGGTGGATCGACGCTGTTCACGCAGCGGTTAATCTGTCGAGCGGGCAAGCAAAGGCCGTGCCAGGGCGGCAAGCGATGTTCGGTGTGTCAGTTAGGACGCCATCGCGAGCAAGTCCGCTCCCACAGTGGACTTGCGTCAGCCCACGCAGGTGGGTTCACCACAAAACCCCTGTGGGAGCGAGCTTGCTCGCGATAACCACTCGAAGGGCGACGCCGAAACATCAGCGTCGCCCTCGGCTCTTAGAAGAAGCCCAACGGATTGATGTCGTAGCTCACCAGCAGGTTTTTGGTTTGCTGGTAGTGGTCGAGCATCATTTTGTGGGTTTCACGGCCGACACCGGACTTCTTGTAACCGCCGAACGCGGCGTGAGCCGGGTACAGGTGGTAGCAGTTGGTCCAGACGCGACCGGCCTTGATCGCCCGGCCCATGCGGTAGGCGCGGTTGATGTCGCGGGTCCAGAGTCCGGCGCCAAGACCGAACTCGGTGTCGTTGGCAATCGCCAGGGCTTCGGCTTCGTCCTTGAAGGTGGTGATGCTCACCACCGGGCCAAAGATTTCTTCCTGGAACACACGCATTTTGTTGGTGCCCTTGAGCAGGGTCGGCTGGATGTAATACCCGGTCGCCAGGTTGCCCTCGAGTTTTTCCACCTTGCCGCCGGTCAGCAACTCGGCACCTTCGCCTTTGGCGATTTCCAGGTACGAGAGGATCTTGTCGAATTGCTGCTCGGACGCCTGGGCGCCGACCATGGTGTCGGTGTCCAGCGGGTCGCCACGTTTGATTTGCAGGACCTTCTTCATCACCACTTTCATGAAGTCGTCGTAGATCGACTCTTGCACCAGTGCGCGGGACGGGCAGGTGCAGACTTCGCCCTGGTTGAAGAACGCCAGCACCAGGCCTTCGGCAGCTTTCTCGATGAAGGTCGGTTCGGCTTGCATGATGTCGGCGAAGAAGATGTTCGGCGACTTGCCGCCCAGTTCCACGGTGGACGGAATGATGTTTTCGGCAGCGCATTTCATGATGTGYGAGCCGACCGGGGTCGAGCCGGTAAAGGCAATTTTGGCAATGCGTTTGCTGGTGGCCAGGGCTTCACCGGCTTCTTTGCCGAAACCTTGCACGACGTTCAGCACGCCGGGCGGCAGCAGGTCGCCGATCAGTTCCAGCAGCACGGTAATGCCCAGCGGGGTTTGCTCGGCGGGCTTGAGCACCACGCAGTTACCGGCAGCCAGCGCCGGGGCGAGTTTCCAGGCGGCCATCAGGATCGGGAAGTTCCACGGGATGATCTGCCCGACCACGCCCAGCGGTTCGTGAATGTGATAAGCCACGGTGTTGCCGTCGATTTCCGCGGCGCTGCCTTCCTGGGCTCGCAGGCAACCGGCGAAGTAGCGGAAGTGGTCAGCGGCCAGCGGGATGTCGGCGTTGAGGGTTTCACGCACGGCTTTGCCGTTGTCCCAGCTTTCGGTGATTGCCAGGACTTCGAGGTTTTGCTCGATGCGGTCGGCGATTTTCAGCAGCACCAGCGAGCGCGCCTGAGCAGACGTGCTGCCCCAGGCGTCGGCGGCTGCGTGGGCAGCGTCCAGGGCTTTTTCGATGTCTTCGGCCGTGGAGCGGGGGAATTCGGCAATCGGTTGGCCGTTGACCGGGGAGGTATTGGTGAAGTACTGACCTTTGACAGGCGCGACGAATTCGCCGCCGATGTAGTTGCCGTATTGACTCTTGAACGAAACGATAGCGCCTTCAGTACCTGGGTGAGCGTAACGCATGGTGAGTATCTCCTTGGCTTTTGTGCTTATTAAGGGAGTACGCGCAGTAAGCGCTTGAGAAGCGTAGAGCAAAGGTCGGGCCAGTGCTTTGCAGGTCAGGTAAATCAAGGGCTTACGGTTTTTTTGAGGCAGTGGTGGTACAGGACGTGTGACAGATGCGGTACGGCGCCTGTGACAGTTTGTACCGCTTGTGGCACAGCCTGTGACCGGGCGGTCTTGCCAGCATTGCAAAGCAATCGAGGCAGGAGGATGCTGGGCGCCACAAGGTGGTGACAGTCCTTCATTGGGCTCAGCACAGTGTTCGGAGAGAATAATAAAAAATGCACAGCAACCATTTGAGTCGCCATGCTCAGCAAGTCTTGACCGTGACCCAAGGCAAATCCCATTTGCACGGTCCGGGTAGCGATCCGTCCATTGCCCGTTCCTGGCTGCGTTGTCTTGAGGACTATCACCTCGACCCGGCCCTGAGCATGGCGCCGACGGTGCTTGAGCACGGTCGAGTGCTGGAGAGTCGCGAGCGCTTGCAGCAAGTGCTGCAGATTGCCGGTGGCGAAATGACCAGCCTGCATCAGCAACTTTCCGGTGCCGGCCACGCCGTGCTGTTGACCGACGCCCGCGGGGTGATCCTCAACTGTGTCACCGCGCCTGCCGAACGGAAGATTTTCGAGCGCGCCGGTCTTTGGCTCGGTGCCGACTGGAGCGAAGCCTGCGAAGGCACCAATGGCATCGGCACCTGCCTGGTGGAGCGGCAGTCGCTGACCATTCACCAGGATGAACATTTTCGGGGACGTCATACAGGGCTGACCTGTTCGGCGAGCCCGGTGTTCGACCCGCATGGCGAACTGCTGGCGGTGCTCGACGTTTCGTCGGCACGCCACGATGTCTCGCGTCAAAGCCAGTTCCACACCATGGCGCTGGTCAACCTCTCGGCGAAGATGATCGAGAGCTGCTATTTCCTGCGTTACTTCGACAATCAATGGCTGCTGCGCTTTCACTTGCAGGCCGAGTCGGTCGGGCTGTTCAGCGAAGGGCTGCTGGCATTCGACGGCGAAGGGCGGATCAGCGCGATCAATCAGAGCGCGTTGAACCTGCTGGGGCATATTCGTGGCGGGTTGCTGGGTCAACCGGTCGAGGCGTTTTTCGATTGCTCGCTGGACGAACTGCTGGGGCGCGCGAGCGTCAACGCCACCGCCAGTTGGCCATTGCGCACTCGCGATGGGCGGGTGTTGTTTGCGCTGTTGCGCGGCCAGCCGCGTAGCGTGCCGACCCCGATGCTGCAACCGCCGTTCATTGCCGAACGCCCGGTTCTTACGGGTATTTGTTTGGGAGACGAAGGGCTGCAGGCTGATTTTCGTAAAGCCTTGCGGGTCTTCGAGCGTGATGTGCCGCTGTTGATCAACGGTGAAACCGGCTCAGGTAAAGAAGCCTTCGCCAAGGCCGTGCACCAGGCCAGTCAGCGCGCCGACAAGGCCTTCGTCGCGCTCAACTGTGCGGCGATCCCGGAAAGCCTGATCGAGAGCGAACTGTTCGGCTATCGCGGCGGCAGTTTTACTGGCGCCCGCAAAGAAGGCATGCGCGGCAAGTTGCAGCAGGCCGATGGCGGCACACTGTTCCTCGACGAAATCGGTGACATGCCGCTGGCGCTGCAAACCCGGCTATTAAGGGTGCTGGAAGACCGGCAGGTGGTGCCGATCGGTGGCGAGCCGCTGCCGGTCAACGTGCGGATCATCAGCGCCACTCACCGGAATTTGCTCGAACGGGTGCAGGACAGCAGTTTCCGCGAAGATTTGTATTACCGCCTCAATGGCCTGGAAGTCGCCTTGCCGGCGTTGCGTGAACGCAGCGACAAGTCGCAGTTGCTGGACTTTTTGCTGGCTGAAGAGTCGGGCGGGGAGGCGGTGCTGATCGACGCTGCGGCGCGCCAGGCGCTGCTCGACTTCGCCTGGCCAGGTAACGTGCGGCAATTGCGCAATGTGCTGCGGACCCTGGCGGCATTGTGCGATGACGGGCGAATCGGGGTTGAGGATTTGCCGGTGATGATTCGCCAGGCCCGACCGGTTCCAGTGTTGGCGCAGGTGGAAGAGGTGTCTGAATATCCGCTGGACGATGCCGAACGCCTGGCGTTGCTCAATGCCCTGGAGCAGCAGCGTTGGCACATGACCCATACCGCTGAACAACTGGGAGTCAGCCGCAACACCCTCTATAGAAAGCTGCGCAAGCACGGGATTGCGCGGTAGCCAGTTAGATCCACCCCTCACCCCAGCCCTCTCCCCAAAGGGGAGAGGGGGAAAGGGGGCAGATCTATGTCGTTTTCAAACCTGAGTTCGACTCGGGATTTCAGGTCGCAGTATTCCAACCAATCACCTCGGTCAGTCCCCTCGCCCATTTGGGGCGGTCCGACGTTTCGGGAGGGYTAGGGTGAGGGGTGGATATTGAGCCAAATAGAAATGCCCAAGACCAACAATCCTCTGTCTCATCACCTAAAGAGTGCGATTTTCGGCCCTCTACGCTAACCTGCCTCGATGTTTTACGAGGTTGACTATGCACATTCATATTCTGGGTATTTGCGGCACTTTCATGGGTTCGATGGCGGTCCTGGCCAAAGAGCTGGGCCATCATGTGACGGGCTCCGATGCCAACGTCTACCCGCCGATGAGCACTCAGTTGCAGGCGCAGGGCATCGAGCTGACGCAAGGCTATGATCCTGCCCAACTCGATCCGGCCCCGGATCTGGTGGTGATCGGCAATGCGATGTCGCGCGGCAACCCGGCGGTCGAATACGTATTGAACAAAGGCCTGCCATACGTCTCCGGTCCGCAATGGCTGGCCGACCACGTGCTGCAAGGTCGCTGGGTGCTGGCGGTTGCCGGTACCCACGGTAAAACCACTACCAGCAGCATGCTTGCCTGGGTACTGGAACACGCCGGCATGAGCCCGGGTTTTTTGATTGGTGGCGTGCCGCAGAACTTCTCGGTATCGGCGCGTCTGGGTGACACACCGTTCTTCGTGATCGAAGCCGATGAATACGACAGCGCCTTCTTCGACAAGCGTTCGAAATTCGTTCACTACCGTCCGCGTACCGCGATCCTCAATAACCTTGAGTTCGATCACGCCGACATCTTCCCTGATCTGCCGGCCATCGAGCGACAGTTCCACCATTTGGTGCGGACCATCCCGAGTGAAGGCCTGGTGATCCACCCGACCACCGAACCTGCGTTGCAGCGCGTGATCGAAATGGGTTGCTGGACCCCGGTGCAAACCACTGGCGCAGGCGGGCAGTGGCAGGTCAAGTTGCTCAGCGAAGACGGCTCGAAGTTTGAAGTGATGTTCGAAGGCGTCGCCCAAGGCGTGGTCGAGTGGGACATGACCGGCCAGCACAACGTTGCCAACGCCTTGGCCACTCTGGCGGCCGCGCGGCATGTTGGCGTGGTTCCGAGTATGGGCATCGCCGCGTTGAGCGCGTTCAAGAGCGTCAAGCGCCGCATGGAAAAAGTCGCTGAAGTTCATGGTGTCACCATCTACGACGACTTCGCTCACCACCCGACCGCCATCGCAACCACCCTCGACGGTCTGCGCAAACGCATCGGCGACGCACCGTTGATCGCGATCATCGAACCGCGTTCCAACTCGATGAAGCTCGGCGCGCACCGTGACGGTTTGCCGGAAAGCGTGGTCGATGCCGATCAGGTGATCTGGTATGCACCGGCCAACCTCGGCTGGGACTTGCCCGCCGTTGCTGCGCTGTGCACCGTGCCGTCGATGGTTTGCGACTCGCTGGAGGGCATTATCGAGCAGGTGAAAAGCCAGGCCAAACCGGGCACTCACGTGGTGATCATGAGCAACGGCGGCTTCGGCGGCCTGCATGGTAAATTGGCCGAGGCGCTTAAATGAGTAACGGTCCGGATCGCATCACGCTGGCCATGACCGGCGCTTCCGGCGCCCAGTACGGTTTGCGCCTGCTCGATTGTCTGGTGCGCGAAGACCGCGAGGTGCACTTCCTGATCTCCAAGGCGGCGCAACTGGTGATGGCGACCGAGACCGACGTCACACTGCCGCCGAAACCGCAGATGATGCAGGCCTTCCTCACCGAATACACCGGCGCTGCTGCCGGGCAGATTCGGGTGTATGGCAAGGAAGACTGGAT
Organism: Pseudomonas sp. 05T35; assembly: GCF_056396605.1. NCBI lineage: Bacteria > Pseudomonadati > Pseudomonadota > Gammaproteobacteria > Pseudomonadales > Pseudomonadaceae > Pseudomonas > Pseudomonas sp. 05T35. Next base: position 67 of record NZ_JBFTLU010000065.1, on the reverse strand, counting down.
GTCGCCCGTGGCTTCGGGCTCCGGCTCGCCGGCCGCGATGGTGGTGGTGCCGTGCTCGACCGGGACC
>NZ_JBFTLU010000064.1:0-16779 GCF_056396605.1 Pseudomonas sp. 05T35 | reverse complement strand
GCTACGGGCGCGACTCTGTAATTTTGCGTTTTCAATAGACGTGTGCGGGCAACTGTTAGCGACCTCCCGCCGTGCTCCTACAGGGCCGTTTTGCTTTACGTTTGGTGGCAGGTGCGGTTTTACGCTGGGTGGTCTTGCGTTTGTTCTTCCAGGGCGCCGCGCCTTTGCCGGCCGGGCTTGCCGGGCCGCTGATGGTCAGGCGCAGGCCGGTGCAGCGGCCGACCTGTTTGCTCATCCAGGCGGCTTGTTTGGCGACGAATTCCTCAAGGCTCATTTCGCTGCTTTGCACCATGTCCAGGGCCTGTTCCCAGATCGCGGTGGTGCCGGGGTCGGCGATGGCCCGGGGCACGGCGTCGATCAGGCTGAAGGCCGGCGGTGTAGCGGCCAGGGCCTTGCCGTTCTTGATCAGATAGCCTCGATCCAGCAACCCCTGAATGATCCCGGCGCGGGTTGCCTCGGTGCCGATGCCGGTGGTGTCCTTGAGCTTTTGCTTGAGCAGCGGATCTTCCACCAGTTTGGCGACGTTCTTCATCGCCTTGATCAGGTCGCCTTCGGTAAATGGCTTGGGTGGCTGGGTCCAGAGGTCCTTCAGCGTCACGTTGTCGACGGCGTAATCCCGTCCTTCAGCCAGTGCCGGCAGCGTCTGCGGCGCCGGAGCTTCCCGTCCTTTCGCCGGCGCCAACGCTTCGGGCAGCGCGCGCTTCCAGCCTGGCTCGACGATCAGTTTGCCCACCGCACGCAAGGCTTGCCCGGCGCAGTCGAAGTCAGCCTGGGTGCGGTCATATTCGTGATTGGGCAGGAACTGCGCCAGATACCGCGCCCGGATCAAGGTGTAGACCGCGCGGTGCTTGCCGGTCAGGCGTTCGAGGTTTTTCGCCGCCGCCGTGGGAATGATCCCGTGGTGGGCGCTGACCTTGGCGTCGTTCCAGGCCCGCGACCGGCGTTGTGGCTCAAGGTGTTTGAGCAGCTCGCCAAGGCCAGGGTCGGCACGCCCAAGGGCGGCGAGAATGCCCGGTGCTTCGCTGTGCTGACTCAGCGGCAAGTAGCCGCAGTCACTGCGCGGGTAGGTAATGACCTTGTGGGTTTCGTACAACGCCTGGGCCACGTCCAGGGTTTCCTGGGCACCGAGGCCAAGTTTTTTCGAGCAGATTTCTTGCAGTGTGCCAAGGTCGAACGGCAGCGGGGCGGCTTCGCGGACCCGCTCGGTGCGCAGCTTGACCAGCCGCGCACTGACGGCGTTGCGCATGGCCGTAGCCGCCTCCTGGGCCAGCGCCTGATTCAGGCAGCGATCGTGCTCGTCGCAGACGTCCGGTGTGGCGCGCCATTGGGCGGTGAACGGGATGTTGTCATGCAGCAGTTGTACGTCGATGGCCCAATACGGCACGGGCACGAAGTCGGCGATGCTGCGGTCGCGATCGACCACCAGCCGCAAGGTCGGGGTTTGCACCCGGCCCACTGGCAGCACGCCTTGATAGCCGGACTGACGCCCGAGCAGGGTGAACAGGCGGCTCATGTTCATGCCGATCAGCCAGTCGGCACGCGAACGCCCGAGTGCCGAGTGATAGAGGCTGAAGGTTTCGGCGCCGGGTTTGAGTGCTGCCAGGGCCTTGCGAATCGAGGCATCGTCCAGCGCCGACAGCCACAGGCGCTTGATCGGCCCGCGATAACGGCAATGCTCCACCAGCTCACGGGCAATCATCTCGCCCTCACGGTCGGCGTCGGTGGCGATCACCAGTTCATCTGCTTCGCCGAGTAGCCGTTTGACGGCTTTGAACTGGCTGGCGGTCTTGGGTTTGACCAGCATCTTCCACTTCTCGGGAATGATCGGCAGGTCTTCCAGGACCCAGCGTTTATAGCGGGCGTCGTAGGCATCCGGCGGTGCGGTTTCCAGCAGGTGACCGATGCACCAGGTCACTGTGACGCCCGTTCCCAGCCAGCAGCCGTCGCCGCGCCGGCTGGCACCGAGCACGGCGGCAATGTCTTTGGCCTGGGAAGGCTTTTCACAGAGAAACAGCTGCATAACCACCATCAGTCATCAGGGTTTGAAGGTGCACAGCATGCGGGGTACCGCGACGTGGATCAACCTTTATCTGTATGGATGTACAGTTAAGGCAGGTTAAACCCCTTCATTCATCTGCAACGTTTGAATGCCGGCCGCCCTGGCTTGCGCGATCAGCTCTTCAGTGTCCTCCCCACCGGGTAGCGCAATGACGAGGTCGGGTCGGCTGTCTTGCAGCATGAAGCTGTTGCGCAGGCGCTCCGCCAGCTTGCCGTGCAGTTGCCAGTTGGCGGGGTAGCGCACGATGTTCGCGCCCAGTTCCCGGGCCCAGTTTTCGATGTCTCCGCCCAGAAACTGATTGCCGCCGTGGATCAGCACGCGCACTTCATGCAGGCACTGGAAGGCTTCCAGTACCCGGAGGCAGGTACGGGTGTCAGCGTAATAGCGCCCGGCACAGATCAGGACGCGCATGGCAGTTGATCCTTGTCGGCAGACGGTTGCGGATGACTATCTGCCAGGTCATTGCTCTCGATATCGCGTTCCCCGGCGCGTTCGAGTACCGGGTAGGCCAGCGCCGCAATGTGGTGATGCACGCGTCGGTAGTCGCGCAGCAGCCGTTGAAAAATATCGCCGGACTCGGCCCAGGCACTTTTGTCTTCGCGCAGGGCACGAAAGTGCGCCCGGCTGGCCGCAGCTTCGAGCCTTCTGACCGATTCTTTGCGGTTGACCAGATAGTGGGCGGTTGCAAGGTCTTCGCGAAGAAACACGGTAATCGCCAGGCTCAGGCTTTCCAGCAGTTCGTTGTGCAGCGGATAGAGCGTGCCCAGTTCGAAGGCCGAAAAGGCTCCAGGTTGATCACGAACATCAGGATTTCCTGCGAGCGATCGGCGTCACTGTCACTGATGCCTTCCTGGCCGATGTCCGCCAGGTAGGCACGAATCGCTGCGCTCAGCAGATCCAGGGACTGGTCGATCTGCCGCACTTCATCGGCATTGCGCTGGTCCGAGGTCTGGAACAGTTGCAGCACGCGGTTGAGCATGACCGAGAGCATGTCGGCCAGCCGCAAGGCTTCGCGCGCCGCGTTGGACAGGCCGATGTTTGCCACCGTGAGGCCGGCTTCATCCAGATAGAGCGGCATGCCGGGATCGACGTCCCGCGCAGGTGACGGCAGCAGGTGCGTCAGCAGTTTCGCCAGCGGTTCTGTCAGGCCGATGAACACCAGTGCCAGCGCCAGGTTGAAGCTGGTGTGCAGGCAAACCACTCGTAGCGCGGGTGTCAGCTCTGCAATCGGGCTGCTTTGAGCCAGCATCGGCACGAACGGCAAGCACACCAGCGCCCCGATGACCCGCACCAGCAGGTTGCCGACCGGCAAGCGCCGGGCCACGGCGGAACTGGCGTTGAGCACCGAGGGCAGGGCGCCACCGATATTCACCCCGAGCACCAGCGCCATGCTGGTCACCGGCGAGAGCAGACCGGTGCCGGCAAGCGAGGCGATCAGCAGCACCACGGCGACGCTGGAATGGCAGATCCAGGTCAGCAGCATCGCCACCAGCAAGGCAATGATCATGTCGCCATCGAGGCTGTGCATGAGCGCATGGAAGATCGGCGTGCCTTCGACCTCTCCCAGCGTCGACCCGAGCGTGCGCAGCGCCAGCAGCATCAAGCCCAGGCCAATCAGCGCGCAACCGACGCTCTCGTAGCGTGAGTCATCACGCAGGCGGAAGACGATGAACCCGGCCAGCAGGACGATAGGGGTGACGATTGAAATATCGAAACTGAGCAGTTGCACCACCAGCGTCGAGCCAATATTGGCCCCGAGCATCACCGCCAACGCTGGCGCAAGGCCCAGGGCTCCGGCGGCAGTGAAGGAGGTCGCCATCAGGCTGACAGCGGTGCTGCTTTGCAAAATGCCAGTGATCCCGACGCCCGAGAGCAAGGCCATCCAGCGGTTGTTGAGGTTTTTTCCCAGCCATTGGCGCAGCGGCGTGCCGAAGCCGCGCAACAGCGCCGAAGAAATCATATGGGTGCCCCAGAGCATCAGTGCGATGGAGCCGGCGAGGTTGATCAATAGAGTAGTTCCCGACATGAGGACTCTCCCTTTGCTATTTCATTTATTGACGGCCCGAAAGCCGGATCGCGGCGTGAAGAGGCTGCGAACACAAAAAACCTGTGGGAGCGAGCCTGCTCGCGATGGCGGACTGACAGGCAGCACAAGTGTTGAATGTGCAACCGCTATCGCGAGCAGGCTCGCTCCCACAGGGGTTACGGTGTGTTCAGTGGGTCAGAACCATTGCTTGAAGCGGCGGATGTAGAAGGTCTTCATCAGCTGGGCGAACACGCTGTAGCTGAGCAGCGTGCCCACCAGCCATGGGAAGTACTGCCATGGCAGCGGTTGCAGGCCGACCAGGGTGCCGAGTGGCGAGAACGGAATGTAGATGCCCAGCACCATCACCAGCCCGGTCATCAGGATCACCGGCAAGGCCGCGGTGCTCTGGAAGAACGGGATCTTCTGGGTCCGCAGCATGTGCACCACCAACGTTTGCGACAGCAARCCTTCGATGAACCAGCCGGACTGGAACAGGGTCTGCATTTCCACACTGTTGGCCGAGAACACGTACCACATCAGGGCAAAGGTGGTGATGTCGAAGATCGACGAGGTCGGCCCGATCCACAGCATGAAGCGCCCGATGTTCTTGGCGTCCCACTTGCGTGGCTTGCGCAGGTATTCCTTGTCCATCTTGTCCCACGGCAGCGCCAGCTGGGAGATGTCGTACATCAGGTTTTGCAGCAGCAGATGGATCGCCAGCATCGGCAGGAATGGGATGAAGGCACTGGCCACCAGCACCGAAAAGACGTTGCCGAAGTTCGAACTGGCGGTCATGTTCAGGTACTTCATGATGTTGCCGAAGGTCTCGCGACCTTTGATCACACCTTCTTCGAGCACCATCAGGCTCTTTTCCAGCAGGATGATATCGGCCGATTCCTTGGCAATGTCGGTGCCGCTGTCGACCGAAATACCGACGTCGGCGTCGCGCAGGGCAGGGGCGTCGTTGATGCCGTCGCCGAGGAAGCCGACGGTGTGACCGTTCGACTGCAGCGCCTTCAGTACCCGGGATTTCTGCAGTGGCGTGAGCTTGGCAAACACCGTGCGTTCTTCAACCCGCAGTTTGAGGGTCGACTCGTCCATCTTCTCGATGTCTTGGCCGAGCAGCGGCGTGCCGGGTTCCAGACCGACTTCGCGGCAAATCTTGCTGGTGACCACGGCGTTGTCGCCGGTCAGCACCTTGACGGTCACGCCCATGTCCCGCAGCGCGGCAATCGCCGGGCCAGCGGTTTCCTTCGGCGGATCGAGGAAGGTCAGGAAGCCGCGAATCACCAGCTCGCGTTCGTCGCGGGTTGTGTACTGGTTTTTGCTTTGGGCTTTCGGAATCTCGCGAGTGGCCACCACCAGCACCCGGAAACCGTCTTCGTTGTACTCGTTGGCCATCGCCAGCAGCGCTTTGCGACGCTGCTCATCCAGTGCAACCACCACGCCGTTCTCGTGGATGTGGCTGGAAATGTTCAGCATTTCCTCGACCGCGCCTTTGCAGACCAGCAGATGATCGTCGCGGCTGTCCTTGACGATGATCGACAGGCGCCGACGAATGAAGTCGAACGGCAGCTCATCGATCTTGCTGTAGGCGAACGGGATCTTGAACGTCGGGTTGCGCCTGGCGAATTGCACCACCGCCTGGTCCATCAGGTTGCGCAGACCGCTCTGGTGATGGCTGTTGAGCCAGGCCAGTTCAAGGATCGAGTCGTCGCGCCGGCCATTGATGTCGACGTGGTGCTCGAGGATGATTTTGTCCTGSGTCAGSGTGCCGGTCTTGTCGGTGCASARCACGTCCATCGMGCCGAARTTCTGGATGGCGTTGAGGCGCTTGACCACGACTTTGCGTTTAGCCATCGCCATCGCGCCTTTGGCGAGGTTGGCGCTGACGATCATCGGCAACATTTCCGGGGTCAGGCCGACCGCCACTGCCAGGGCGAACATCAGCGCGTCAGCCCAATCGCCCTTGGAAAAACCGTTGAGCAGGAACACGATCGGCACCATGACCAGCATGAAGCGGATCAGCAGCCAGCTGACACTGTTCACCCCACGGTCGAAGGCGGTTTGCACCCGCGAGCCGACGATGGCTTTGGCCAGCGAACCAAAGTAGGTGCGTGGACCAGTCGCGACCACCACCGCTCGGGCGGTGCCGCTGACCACGTTGGTGCCCATGAAGCAGATGTTCGGCAGGTCCAGCAGGTTTGACTGGTCGGCGGCTGTCGCGGAGGCGGACTTCTGTGCGACGTTGCCCAGGGTGTCGTATTTCTCCACCGGCAAGGCTTCGCCGGTCAGTACTGCCTGGCTGATGAACAGGTCGCGGGATTCGATCAGGCGGATGTCAGCCGGGATCATGTCACCGGCCGACAGCTGAATGATGTCGCCGGCCACCAGTTCACGCATTGGCACTTCGCGCAGATGCGGTTGCATGCCCATTTGTTCGCGACGCAGCACGGTGGCGGTGGTGCGGACCATGGCCTTGAGCGCTTCAGCCGACTTAGCCGAGCGGTGCTCCTGCCAGAACCGCAGCAGGCTGCTGAGCGACACCATGGTCATGATAATGATGACTTTGGTGAGGTCGACTTCTTCGCCTGCCTGGAGCGGCAGCCAGTAATCGGTCACGAAGCTGATGCCGGCCAGCGCCAGCAGCACATAGATGAACGGATTGTTGAGGGCCTGGAGGAACTGGACGATGGCGTGCGGCGGCTTGTCATGGGCCACTTCGTTGAAGCCTTCGCGTTGCAGGCGGCCTTCGGCGTCGAGCTCGGTCAGGCCGTCGGCGGAAGTCTTGACGTTGGCGAGGGTGACCGCGAGGCCGTTTTGCGCCTCACGGGCGGCGCGCATCGACAGCTTGGTGTCGTCGTTCGTGGCGCTTTGAACGGGTGTTTTTCGATTTTTTACAGTGGTCATTGTGTGTGCTCCTGCCGCAGTCTTGCGGCACGACACACCGGTAACTCAGCTAATTAAAGGCGAGCGAAAGTATGTCGAGTCGCAAGTAAGCGATCGATTTAGAGAGTGGTGTTTCTTAGGATTTAACGTTCGCTGCATGACCAATAACAGACGGTATGCAGCGAACCTACTACTGGCCTCGTCCATAACGGACTCCAATAAGTTTGTATTTAAACAGGCAACAGAAAGTTGCCGAATTCCTTATTAAGGAAAACGCAGAGTTAAATGCCTTGGTGTACTTTCAGATCAACTGAAAGTGCGCGCTCCGAAGTACAGGCCCAGCATCAGGCTGGCCTGCTGCAAGAGGTGCGCGAAGCACCAACTCGGTGGTTCCTGGCTTTCGTCGAGGCTCCAGCGTTGCTGCAGTTGGCCGGTGGACGGGCAGACGCGCCAAGTGGCACGCAGCTGAGCCTGAGTGCGCGAAGAAGGGGAGGAAAACGGCGAATGAGCCGCCACAGGGCGCTCACGGCAAGGCTTTACGCGCATCGTCGAGGCGAAGGCGCGTACACCTGGCATTACAGTAGATTTGAAGTTCATAACATGCCTCGCAACCGGACTGACGCCGGAGAGGCAAGTTACGATGGAGCGTCAAGCCCTAGCGCAGCTCACCCGACCGAGGAGTCGAGTCCCGTCATTTTCTGGGTTAAGTGCCCAGCTCTGCGAAAACGCATCAGCCAGACAGCGTCTAGATACTGTGTCCATTGGATTCTTTTGTGAGTTGAAAAAAGGCCTGAGTTACCGGCCCGGRCAATGTACTCAGGCAGGCCGCTGACGTCAACCTTAAATCCATGTTGTTAAGGAATCAGACAGATAAGGACAGTGCAGAAGGGACGGTCAGAATAAGTGCAGTTGATTGTGATCGATATTAAGGCGCGAAGTGCTCATGACATTCAGTCGTCATGAGCACAAGGGATTACGCTGTAACGCTTAATGATGCATGTGTCGGGAAATATCCCGGTAAGTATCGCTGTCCGTTGCCGCCAACAGCTTGCGACCATCCTTGAGCGTAGCGATGAACGTAATCTCGGTCTCCTTGCCCGCCATCAGGTAGCCGGCGATTGCCCCGATGGGGCCGAGCAGCATGGCGCCGGCGATGCTGTAGCCAATCGCATCCTTGTTGGTCACGCTGTTCTCGGTTGCCACTTCCAGGGTTTTGAATGCCGAGGGCCGCACTTTGATTTCCTGGTTAGGGTTGAAAAGGGTTTTCAACTGCAACGCCCCTTCACGGTACTCGCTATCGCCTTGTTGAAAATCTCCTGCTAAAACGGTGACATTGACCATGTTGAACTCCCCTTGTTCGAACATTGCTGAACCTGTTATCTCGCGCTTGCAGGGGGCAGACGTCAATCAGCTGGCGATGAAGGGGCGTACCATCAGTCCGGTCAAAAAAAGGACGCATGACGCTTAATGCCAGTCAGTTAAGGCACAAACCTGTGGGAGCGAGCCTGCTCGCGATGGCGGCATAACATTCAACATCAATGTTGACTGACCCACCGCTATCGCGAGCAGGCTCGCTCCCACATGGATTGCGCTTAACTGACTGGCATCAGGCATGACGCTTCGTCCCTGAGCGGCCGCTATCTAAAAATTCAATAGCCCCGCCGCTTCAAACTGTGTCAGTTTCGTTGCGCCTTCAACAGGGCGAGTGATAGGACGATCTCGCGAAGGGGTCGCCGTGGTCTATCGGAACCGACTATTTGAAACAAGGACGTAAGTGATGTCACAGGCCAAAGCAAAAGCGCTCATTTCTTCAGGGCAGGTCAGTTCGGCCTACAGTCAGGTCGATGCCTTCAGCCATTTGTATGATCGCGGTGGCGCTGAGCTGATTAACGGCAAACCGTCGTTCACCGCGGATCAGGCGGCTGATCAGATTCTGCGTAAAAACCTGTCCTGGCACGACACGGACGGTAATGGCAAAGTCGAACTGAGCTTCAGCTTCATGACGTCGGCACCGGCTAACTACAACACCAAACTGGGGAATTTCAGCGAGTTCAGCGATCTGCAGAAAGCCCAGGCGAAACTCTCTCTGCAATCGTGGTCGGACGTGGCCAATGTCACCTTCAAGGAAGGGGCAACAGGCGGTGACGGGCACCTGAGCTTCGGTAACTACGATGTCAGCACCGGTGGCGCGGCGTTCGCCTACTTGCCGTCGGGCGGCAGCTACGACGGTCAGTCCTGGTACCTGATCAACGATCAGTACCGGGTCAACGAGACGCCGGGCACCAACAACTACGGGCGTCAGACCCTGACCCACGAAATCGGTCACAGCCTGGGCCTGTCCCATCCGGGCGTCTATAACGCGGGTAGCGGCAACCCGACCTATAACGACGTGACCTACGCTCAGGACACGCGCGGCTACAGCCTGATGAGCTACTGGAGCGAGAGCAACACCGGTCAGGACTTCAGCAAGGATGGCAGCGGTGCGTACGCCTCGGCACCGCTGATGGATGACATTGTCGCGGTGCAAAAACTCTACGGTGCCAACCTCGAGACCCGTGCCGATGATACGGTCTATGGCTTCAACTCCAACGCCGGTCGCGACTTCTACAGCGCCATGTCGGCTGATTCCAAAGTGGTGTTCTCGGTTTGGGACGGTGGCGGCAACGACACCCTGGACTTCTCGGGCTTCAGCCAGAACCAGAAGATCAACCTCAACCAAGGCTCGTTCTCTGACGTTGGCGGCCTGGTCGGCAACGTGTCCATCGCCCACGGCGTAACCCTGGAAAACGCTATCGGTGGTTCGGGCAATGACCTGCTGATCGGCAACGCGGTGGCCAACTTGCTCGAAGGCGGTGCCGGCAACGACATCCTCTACGGCGGTGGAGGCGGCGATAGCTTGTGGGGCGGGGCAGGGGCGGACACCTTCGTGTTCGGTGCGGCATCCGATTCGACCATGACCGCGCCGGACTGGATCATGGATTTCACCAGCGGTGAGGACAAGATCGACCTGTCGGGCATCGCGCAGTTCGCGTCCGGCGCCGCCACGCTGAACTTCGTCAGCGGCTTCACCGGCCATGCCGGCGATGCGATCCTGACGTACTTTGCACAGACTAATCAGACCAGTCTGTATGTCGATCTCACCGGCCACGGTGCGGTAGATTTTGCCGTGGGAACGGTCGGTCAGGCGGCAACCACGGACATTGTCGCCTAAACTCTGCTGACAGGAACCGCCGACGCGGTTCTGTGCAGTGAAATGAAAGTCCGCCCAGGGCCAACATGGGCGGACTTTTTTATGCCGTCAGTTTTTCTCCAGGTCCACGTCCTTGGTTTCGCGCAAGCAGAGCATACCCACCACCAGGCTCACCCCGGTGATCAGTATCGGGTACCACAGCCCGTAGAAAATATCCCCGGTGTACACCACCAGCGCAAACGACACGGTCGGCAGGAAACCACCAAACCAGCCGTTGCCGATGTGGTACGGCAGGGACATCGAGGTGTAGCGGATGCGCGTCGGGAACAGTTCGACCATCAGTGCCGCCAGCGGCCCGTAGCACATCGCCGAAATGATGATCAGCGCCACGATCAGCACGACGATCATCGGTTTGTTGATCTGCTGGGTGTCCGCCTGTTGCGGGTAGCCGGCCAGGGTCACGGCACCGCGCAGGGCGGCTTCGTCGTAACCGTCGATTTTTACATCGCCAACGCTGACCTGCACGGTGCTGCCAGCAGGGGCGGCTTTGCTGCTGTAAGGCAGGCCTTGTTTGACCAGGAAGGTTTTGACCTTGTCGCAGGGGCTGTCAAAACGCGCCTTGCCGACCGGGTCGAACTGGAAGGTGCAGGTGGCCGGGTCGGCCAGCACGCTGATTGGCGCTTGTTGACTGGCGCGGTCGATGGCCGGGTTGGCGTAATGGGCCAGGGTTTTGAAGATCGGGAAGTACAGCACGGTGGCCAGCAACAGGCCGATCATCAGGATCGGTTTGCGCCCGACCCGATCCGACAGCCAGCCGAAGAAAATGAAGAACGGTGCACCGATCACCACGCTGACAATCAGCAAGGTGTTGGCCAGGGCCGGGTCCATTTTCAGGAACTGGGTGAGGAAGAACAGCACGTAGAATTGTGCCGCATAGAAGGTCACCGCTTGCCCGGCGTTGATGCTGAACAGCGCAATCAGCACGACTTTGAGGTTTTCCCAGTTACCGAAGGATTCGCGGATCGGTGCTTTGCAGGACTTGCCTTCTTCTTTCATTTTCAAGAAGGCCGGCGACTCGTGCAGGCTCAGGCGAATCCAGGTCGAAATGCCCAGCAGCACGATCGACAGCAGGAACGGAATGCGCCAGCCCCAGACTTCGAACTGATCACCGGTGAAGTAGCGGCAGCCGAGCACCACCAGCAGCGAGAGCAGCAAACCGAGGGTCGCGGTGGACTGAATCCAGCTGGTGTGGAAACCGCGTTTGCCGACGGGTGCGTGTTCTGCCACATAGGTCGCGGCACCGCCGTACTCGCCACCGAGTGCCAGGCCCTGGAGCATGCGCAGCACCACCAGGATGATCGGTGCGGCAATGCCGATGCTGGCGTAGGTCGGCAGCAGGCCAACGGAGAAGGTTGCCAGGCCCATCAGGATGATCGTGGCGAGGAAGGTGTATTTGCGCCCGATCATGTCCCCCAGTCGACCGAACACCAGAGCGCCAAACGGCCGCACGATGAAACCGGCAGCAAAGGCCATCAGTGCGAAGATGAAGGCGGTGGTGTCATTCACCCCGGCGAAGAACTGTTTGCTGATCACCGCCGCGAGGGCGCCGTAGAGGAAGAAGTCATACCACTCGAACACCGTCCCGAGGGACGAGGCGAAGATGACTTTCTGGGTTTCCTTGCTGGTGCCGGCGCTGAGCGTTGCGGCGATGGCTTGAGCCTGTTCTGACATGTCGGTATCCCTCACAGTGTTTATTTATTGTTGTTCCACTGTCAGCGCCGGCCGTGTGGGCTGGCGCCGCTCCTACTGGTATTGCGTGGCCTTTGGGGGAGCGAGCCTGCTCGCGAAGGCGTTGTGTCAGTCACCATCAGAGGTGGCTGACAGGCCTCTTCGCGAGCAGGTTCGCTCCCACAGGGTGGGTGTTTATAGGGGGGTTGAGAATCAGTTGCGCCGCTTTCTCGGCGATCATCAGTGTCGGTGAGCAGGTATTGCCCGAGGTGATGTGCGGCATGATCGACGCATCGGCGATACGCAATCCGGGGATGCCGTGAACCCGCAGCTGGGCATCGACCACGGCATCGGCATCGTTGCCCATGCGGCAGGTACCGACCGGGTGGAAAATCGTTGTGCCGATGCGCGCGGCGGCTTCGTGCAGTTGTTCTTCGCTTTGCAAGGCCGCGCCCGGCAGGTATTCGACCGGGTTGAACGGTTGCAAGGCCGGTGCGGCAACGATGCGCCGGGTCAGGCGAATCGCATCGGCGGCAACGCGCAGGTCTTCGGGGTGGCTCAGGTAATTGGGCTGAATCAACGGCGGCTGATGCGGGTCGGCCGAACGAATCTCGACACGGCCACGGCTTTGYGGGCGCAGGTCGCAGACCGACGCGGTGAACGCCGGGAACGCATGCAAGGGTTCGCCGAAGCGCTCAAGCGAAAGCGGCTGGACGTGGTATTCGAGGTTCGCCGAGGTTTGTTCCGGTCCGGAGCGGGCGAAAGCGCCGAGTTGACTGGGGGCCATCGACAGCGGGCCACTGCGGTCGTACAGATAGCGCAAGCCCATGCCGATTTTACCCCACAGGCTGCCGGCGATCTGGTTCAGGGTCCGGGCGTTTTCCAGTTTATAGATCAGCCGTAGTTGCAAGTGATCCTGCAGGTTGCCACCCACGCCATTGAGCTCGTGGGCGACGCCGATGCCCAGGCGTTTGAGCAAGCCGCCCGGGCCGATGCCGGAACGTTGCAGGATGCTCGGCGAACCGACCGAACCGGCGCTGAGGATGATCTCCCGACGGGCCGCAAAGGTTTTTACCTGGCCTTGCCAGCGGGCGCTGATCTTGGATGCCCGGCCGTTTTCCAGCAGCACGCGGTCGACGTCGACACCGGTCAGGACGGTAAGGTTAGGCCGATGGCGGACCGGATTGAGAAAGGCCTTGGCAGCATTCCAGCGTACCCCGGCTTTCTGATTCACCTGGAAGTAACCGCAACCCTCGTTGTCGCCCTGGTTGAAATCATCGACGCTGGCGATGCCGCTTTGTTCGGCGGCGCTGCGGAAGGCGTCGAGAATCGGCCACGACAGCCGCTGGCGCTCGACGCGCCATTCACCGGCGGCGCCGTGAAAGGCCGAGTCACCGGCAAAATGGTTTTCACTCTGTTTGAACAACGGCAACACGTCGTTCCAGCTCCAGCCGGGGTTGCCCTCGGCGGCCCAGCGGTCGTAATCGCCGGCCTGGCCGCGCATGTAGATCATGCCGTTGATCGATGAGCTGCCGCCCAGCACCTTGCCGCGCGGGTAGCTCAGGCTGCGGCCTTGCAGGCCGGTTTGCGCTTCGGTCTTGAAGCACCAGTCGGTGCGCGGGTTACCGATGCAAAACAGGTAACCGACCGGAATGTGAATCCACGGGTAGTTATCGCGCCCACCGGCTTCAAGCAGCAACACCCGGTGTTGTGGGTTGGCGGAGAGCCGGTTGGCCAGCAGGCAGCCGGCCGGTCCGGCGCCGACCACGATGTAATCGTATGCATCAACGGCAGGTTGCATCCATGACCTCGCAGCATGTTGTTCTTATTGGGATCCATCCTAGTTGTTAGTTTTCGGCAAAAGAATGTTAGTTTTTGCTCAGCTGCTGTGCGTTTTTAAACAGTGATCAACTCCCACGCATGCAAGGAAGGCTGATGTTCGACTGGAATGACCTGCGTTTTTTTCTCGAATTGCAACGCAGTGGCCGCTTGCTGACCGCCGCCCGACGTTTGAAAACCACCCACGCTACGGTGGCGCGGCACATCGAGGCGATTGAAACGAGCCTCGGCACCGCGCTGTTTGTCCAGCAAGCCCAGGGTTACCAACTGACCCCGGCGGGTGAAGCGCTGCTCAAACATGCTGAAGCCATGGAGAACGTCGCCTTGCTGGCGCAGGAGGAGATCACCCAGTCCAGTGCGCCGCTGGGCAAGATTCGGGTCGGGGTGACCGAAGGCTTGGGGATCATGTTCCTCGCCAGCCGCATGCAGGGTTTGTTTGATCGCTATCCGGGGCTGGAAGTGGARCTGGTGGCGGTGCCGCGYTTCGTCAGYATCCTCAAYCGCGAAGCSGAGATCAGTATTCATCTGGAGCGCCCGGCCGCCGATATGCTGGTCACTCGCAAGCTCACGGATTACCGTTTGGCGCTTTACGCCAGCCAGGCTTACCTCGACCGTTCGCCTCCGTTGCGCAGCCGCGAGGACCTGGCGCGGCATGCCTGGATCGGTTATGTCGACGATTTGTTGTTCAGTCAGGAGTTGATGTTTCTCAACAGTTTTTGCCGCAGCCCTCAGGTGGTGTTTCACAGCACCAGTGTGATTGCCCAGCAGCAGGCGGCGCGCTCGGGGTTGGGGATCGCGGTGTTGCCGTGTTACATGGCCAGCCACGATCCGGAGCTGGTGCCGCTGTTGCCGGCTGAAAGTATTCAGCGCAGTTATTGGATCAGTACTCGTCGTGAGTTGCACAAGTCAGTGCGCTTGCGGGTGTTGTGGGATTACGTGGTGGGGTTGTGTGATCGCGAGCAGGCGCTGCTGCTTGGTCCCACCTCTCAACCGTAGGCTGCAATCTTTTGATCCTGACAGCCGACCCATCTCCCGCAGATGTACACCAATCAAAACTGTGGGAGCTGGCTTGCCTGCGAAGACGCCCTGACAGCCGCCCAATCTCTCGCAGATGTACCCCAATCAAACCTGTGGGAGCGGGCTTGCCTGCGAAGGCGCCCTGACAGCCGCCCAATCTCTTGCAGATGCACACCAATCAAAACTGTGGGAGCGGGCTTGCCTGCGAAGGCGCCCCGACAGCCGCCCAATCTCTTGCAGATGCACACCAATCAAAACTGTGGGAGCGAGCCTGCTCGCGATGGCGACCTGACAGTCAACCAATCACTCACAGATGTACGCCAATCAATACTGCGGAAACGCGGCTTGCTGGTGATAGCAATTTTACCGACGCCATCGCTGGCAAGGGCCAGGCGCGCGCGTGCTCTGGGGTTACGGGGCAATTTCGAACGCAGAGCTTCCCAGTCGCTCACCATTAATCATGATGTGTACCGCATGCGTGCCTGCGTAATGTTTGCGGGTGGTCAGTTCTCGGATCTGCTGGGTACGGCTGAAGGCTTGTCGGGCGTGGGCGGGCAGGGTGAGGCCCTTGAGTTTGAAGACTTTAGCCGAGGTTGCACCCGAGGCTTTGACGTAGTCGATGGCGTAATCGACCACCAGTCGCTGGCTATCACTGGCGGTTGAATGAAGGTCGAACGAGAGCTTTATGGTCTCGCCAAGACTGATCACCGCCGGTTCAACCTTGAGGTTATGGATCTGGACCTCGGGTTTGCCGCCAGCGCCGATAATGGCCAGTGCCCGTTGGTTGCCTTGTTTGATCAGGCTGCGCAGCGCGTGTTTGGCGATCCACGCGGTGCGCGGGTCTTCCAGCGACCAGCCTTCGATCAGGCTCAGCACCCACTCGGGGTGGTCCTTGGTGATGTCGTTGAGGTGGTTGGCCACCGACTTGCGCACGTAAAGGCTGCTGTCGGCCTTGAGGTTGTCGAGGATTGCTGCTGCCAGCGTCGGGTCGGCTTGCACCGGTTCCAGGCGAAACGACCACGGCAGGCGCGGGCGACTGCCTTCGCTGGCCAGGCGGCGGACGTGTTCGTTGTCGTCCAGCGACCAGTCGTGCATCAGTGCCAGTGAGCGTTCGAAGTCGCTGCGCAGAAAATGCCGGATCGCGAACTCCGAAGATCCGAACGCGGTGAAGTACTTGAGCGCATCCATCGACAACTCGAACGCGTGAGCGCCATAAGTGGCGACGTAGTGGGGCAGGAACATGCTGACGAAGCCACTGTTCAAGCGTGGTGCGAGCGGGCGCAGGATTTCCAGTGTCTGCTCATAGCTCAGCGGCAACACCGCGTGCAGGCATTCACCGACCCGTGCCATACGCTGCATCACCGACAACTCGGCCAAACCTTCATTGGCCAGTTTCAGGAACGCCCTGGCGTTGAACGCCGGGTACACCGCGTGCATTTCGCTGGCGATGTGTTGCAAGCGCTCGGCGTTGAAGATTTCCTTCAGGGCGGGGGAGGATTGCTCGGTGCTACTCATCGTGGATTCCTTTCAACATTTCAGAGCAAAAGATCGCGGCCTGCGGCAACTCCCACGGGGAACGCGATCTTTTTTGGCTTCAAGGTTTGACCGTCTCTTCCTCAATCCGATCCGCCTCGAACAACCGCGCCAGTTCGGCTCGGGCTTCCTGGGCACTTTGCATGACTTTCGCGGCATCGTCGTAGATCGCGTGCTGGGCTTCGAGCACTTGTTCGTCGTGATGCTTGAAACGCTCGATGCGGGCGTCGGCCTGGGTCTGGCTCAGGCCCAGGCCGAGCAGGGTTCGGCGACTCATTTCCAGGCTTGAATAATAGGTTTCGCGGATCGCCTCGGCGCCGAGGTCGACCAGGCGGTGTACGTGCTGACGGTTACGCGCACGGGCGATGATTTTCATGTGCGGGTAGAGCTTGCGCACCAGTTCGGCGGTCTTGATGTTGGTGTCTTACGCGCACGGGCGATGATTTTCATGTGCGGGTAGAGCTTGCGCACCAGTTCGGCGGTCTTGATGTTGGTGTC